>JAGXLF010000107.1 GCA_018334835.1 Thermoplasmatota archaeon
CTTACCGGTTTTATCACCACAGGATATCCTATAAACTCAGCTATATCTAAAGCTTCTTTCAGCGAGGTAGCAACTTCACCTCTCGGTACCGGGAGGCCATGATTATACAGAAAATCCTTGCAGATATCTTTCTCCTGAGCTATCTCGGTACCTATCAGAGAGGTCTCAGAAGTCTCCGGTCCCCATATCATCTTTCGGTTCTTTCCCCAGCCTAGGGAAAAGAGGCTGTATTCTTCGTCAGCTCTCCTGTACGGTATATCCTTATCTTTCGCCGCTTCTAGTATGGCGTTAGTACTCGGACCTATCTTTTCCTTCAAGAAGGCATCTTTTGCCTCCTCCAATATATCTTGGACAAAACTATCTAGATTTTCCTCTCCATTCAATAATTTGTTAACTAACTTTATTGATGCTTCGAGGGCATGAGATGCCAAAGAGGGATATTCGTAAGATATCACCACTTTGTAAACGCTACCTTCTTCTCTCCTGCTCTTTCCGAATGAAATGTCGGAACCGACCATATTTTGTATCGATAGAGCTGCATGTTCCACTATGTGAGCGGGATAAGTACCCTCCTCCAATCTCTCTACGAAGCCCCCTTCATAGCCTCTAGAGCAGCTGTGTTTTTTGACCTCGGGCAAAAGCTCCACCAGTTTCTTGGCAAATCCCTTGTCGGAAGGGGTCTCCACCCAATCTCCCAGATCCAGGTAAGCCTCGATTACGGGGAACAGCGCGTGAACGTTAGGTCCTTCAAAAACTCTTTTCCTTACTAATTCTATTTCATCGTCGACATTGTCTCCGATATTTTTTTCCTCGATTAGATTCATATATTTCATCTCCTTTAAATATGGCAATATCAGTTAGGGTCTGTCGACTCTACGGATAGTATTTAACCGAGTACCAAAGCTCAAACTATCTAGTCGAGATCGATATTCCACCCTTTCCTTCTCCATCCAACTCTCGTTGTACGAAGGAAAATTGTATTACCGTGTTATCTCATGGAGCCTCTAGTATTTAAACATATCTTAGAGCAGAGAAGTCTTCAAAAAAGTTCAACACAATATTTATAATCAGTTTTTCACATCGGAGTTACCATGAAAGGCCTTTTCATCGGAAGATTTCAACCGTTCCATAAGGGGCACCTTGAAGCAGTCAGACAGATACTAGAAGAGTGCGATTCGATGATCATCGGGATCGGAAGCGCTCAAGAAGAGCGAACTTCAGCAAATCCACTTTCAGGGGGAGAGAGGATAAGCATGATAAAGAAAGTCTTGGAAAGCAGGGATATAAACCCTGTAGAAGTATATCCCATCCCAGACCTAAACTGCCATCCCGCTTGGCCTTACTATGTCGAAGCGATACTTCCGCGATTCGAAAAAGTTTACGGAAATTCTGAAGTTGTGTTACATCTTTTCGACAGTATCGGTCACGAGACCGGAATTATAGACCAGGTAGAGAGAAACAAGCTATCTGGAACCGAGATAAGAAAAAGGATAAGAGAGGGTAGAGAATGGGAAGACCTCGTCCCTGAAGAGGTAGCCGAATATTTAGGTGATATAGATATGAAACACAGAGTCGAACCTAAAATCGATATAGATTCTGAAAGTGAGAAAAAAGCCTCGCACCTGCTAACGAAAAAAGATAAAACGATCTCCGTGGCAGAATCCTGTACTGGAGGGCTCATCGCCAACAGATTGACCGCTGTTCCAGGATCGTCGAACTACTTCAAAGCTGGATTCGTCACTTACAGCAACGAAGCAAAGATAGACCTGCTCGATGTAGATAAAAAAGTGATAGAAGAGAAAGGAGCGGTGAGTCCCGAAGTGGCTCGACAGATGGCTGATGGCGTAAGGAAGAACAGAGGTACCGATATTGGTCTATCATCTACGGGTATAGCGGGGCCTGGTGGAGGAAGTGAAGAAAAACCGGTAGGTACGGTTCATCTGGGACTTTCCACTGAAGGAAAAACAGAGACTAGATCATTTCATTTCTCCGGAGATAGAGATGATGTAAAAGAACAGACTTCAGAAAAGGCACTGAGATGGATAATAGAGCATTTAAAGGATTAAGCGATTTTCATTATCTCATTTGCAGCTTTATCTATTTTCTCAGTCAAAGCTTTTGTATCCTGAGACTCATCCACAAGGACTGAAAGTATCAGACCACCGCTTGTATTGCTGATGATGATATTACCTTTTTTTGAATGAACGATGCTTCTTTCCACGCCCCCTTTACTCAACTTTGGATTGGCCCTGCAGGAGGCACCGATTATCGTAGCACTCATCATACCGAATGTTTCATCGTGAACATCAGAGGGCAAGTCAGATTTTATCACGTTTCCTTTCTTATCGACCAAGGCTAGGCCGAGTACACCTTCTTTTTTTAGGCCTTCAAAGACCTTTTTGAATTCATCCATCATCCTATCACTCAAATAATTTACATATCGAACCTGCTGTTTTCTTTATCTCCTTTGAGTTTGAAGTGAATATACTCAAGAACAAAAGGAGACTACTCACATTCCGGGCAAAGCAGTTGGCCGTTTTCCAGTCTCAGGCGCTCAGAATAAACACCGCAGCTCTCACAGTATCCAGAAGTCTCTCTTACCACCGTTTCGCCGTACTCTTCATCTTTTCTAGGTCCCCTGATCTTTTTGTATTCTCTAGTTATGTCGATCAGAGTTGGTGATATTTCTAATATATCGTTTTCAGTGATTATACCGACCATCTCTTCCCCTTCGACCACGGGAAGTCTCCTTATCTCGAGATCGGCCATGGTCTCCGCAGCCTTCTGGATCGGGATATTACTATCGATGGTATGTACTGGAGATGACATTATATCTTTAACACGAACGTCCTCGGGATCGAGTCCTTCAGAAACGAGGTCGTCCACGATATCCATCTCTGTCAATATCCCCGACAGGTCTCCATCGCTATCCAGTACAACTAGGCTCCCCGTCTTGGCTTCGCTCATAAGGGTAGCGGCTGTCTTTATCTTTTCATCTTCCTTGATTATAAGGGGGTTATCTGACATGACATTTTTGACCATTACTTCAGTAGCGCCAAATCCTTCATAGTTTTCCATCCTTTTCGACCAACACATAGTAAGAAAGCTATGATATTAAATGTTTCGAAAAATAGAATTTATAGGTCTCACTTCAGACGAAAATTGTTATTAAGGAGAAAAAAAATAGTAAGTCAGGGTTAGAATGCAGAGGATGATAAATGGTGAAGGTAGTGTTTCTCCAATCCTTGCATTAGTGATTATTTTACTTCTTCTACCAATTTTTTTATACGAAGGTTATTTGCTCCAGCAGACCGCACAACAAATCCAAGTTGAAGATGCTTATGTCGAGGAGTACAACGCTGTAACTGAAAACGG
>JAGXLF010000108.1 GCA_018334835.1 Thermoplasmatota archaeon
AATAAGATATCTGACTCTTTTGATGGGGCTCTTTGTAGCATATAATGCTGGTGCTAATTCCGTTGGACTGGCCGTAGGACCCCTTCAAGGTCTCGGTTATCCGATGATAGCGTTATTGTTTTTTGGAGGTCTAGCTATACTGATCGGTGCTTGGATATTTTCGCCAAAGATAATAGATGCCGTTTCTTTTGAATACTCTAACGTGGGTCCAAGACGTTCTGCTGCTGCATTGGGAACAGCTGCTTTGCTAGCGCAGATCGGGATCTTATTGGGGATACCCATCTCTTTCAATGAAGCGATTATCGCCTCGGTAATAGGAAGCGGACTTGTGGTTGGTAAGTCCAATACAAGCAAGAAAAAAATCGGGTTCACCGGATTGGCGTGGATCTCGGCCTTTTTCTTGGCGATAGGTTTGACCTATATGACAGGCGAAGTTTTTCAATACCTACTATAGTAGAGAGGCAAGATCTTCTACATTATCTATCATCAAATAGATATCATAAACGAAAATCTTTTACAAGTCTTATCATATCTGTGACCACCCATGTCTGAAAAAACGGACAAAGAAATTTTAGGGTACAGCAGATGGATAGTTTTGATCGCTGCGTTTTTAGCAATGGCTTTAGTAAGTCCTTACGAGTATGCATGGAGTTCTATAAGTCCTCTCGTAGCCGAATCTAACGGTTGGTCCTTAGACCAGATGGGATTGGTTTTTACACTTTTCGTGCTCTTTCAATCTGGAGCTTCATTTCCTACTGGTGTATTGAGAGATAGATATGGTCCGAGAGTTTTGACCATAGTAGGGGGTACACTTTCAGGATTGGGTTTATATTCACTAACTTTCGGTCACCTACCGTTTCTGACTATATTATATGGAATAATAGGAAGTTTTGGTGCAGGAATGGTTTACAGCAACGCTGTAAATACGGGAAATAAATGGTTCCCTGATAAAAGAGGATTATCTACAGGACTTATCGCCGGTGCTTTTTCATGGGGTTCCATCCCATTCATATTATGGATCAGAAGCTATGCAACTGTAGATAATTACCAATTTATTCTAACTTCTATCGCTATAATTGTCGGAGTGATAATCATCATATGTGGTTTGATCATAAAGGATCCTCCCAATGGATGGAGACCCAAAAGTTGGTCCCCTAGTGATGACGAAGGCATTACAAGACCATCTACTCACCAGTATACCATCATAGAAACGGTAAAAACATGGCAGTTTTGGATATTGTACATTTCTTTCTTTTTGATCAGTGGTGCTGGGTTGATGACGATCTCTAAAATTGTCGAATATTCGGGAGAAGTTGGGTTTATCCCTATAGTAGGAACGGTAGCAGCAACTGGCCTAACTATAACCAATGGCGCAGGACGGATAGTCATGGGAAGAATTTCAGATAAGATTGGGAGAGAGATCACGATGATGTTGAGCTTTGTTCTAACAGGTGCATTTCTACTGATAATTGCCCAAACAAATAACTCGATACTGTTCCTTATCAGCGTTATGACCGCTCTGTTTTTTTGGGGTCCTTTGTTTTCTTTATTTCCAGCGATCACTGGTCACTACTATGGCGAGAAGAACGCAGCCGGAAATTACGGATTGTTATACTCGGCCAAAATGGCCGGTGGATTTTACGGCGGTTATGTAGCTGCTATCCTGATGAAAGGATATGGATTCAGATTAACATTCATGATAGGTGGGCTGATGGCTATCGTTGCTGGAGTGCTGGTTTTGCTAACCAAATATAAACCTCCCAAACTCTAAAAACCAAATAACTCAAGTCAGCGGTAACTTTCATCTTTCCATCATTATTTTTGTTGGCACTTATTCATTTTTATAGAATTCACATTCCTTTCTCTCCCCAGTCTTCACGTAATGTCGATAGTGTTCTATCCATTTTGGCTCATCTGGAGCATCATCTATGAACTCTATTAATTTGTTCAGTTTTTTTAGAGTGGTTTGACTAATGTGATGTTCTAGTTCACATGCATCTAATTCCGCTTGCTCTCCTTCTACACCTATTATCTTCAAAAAATCTGCGATGGTCTCATGAGAAATCATCAAATTTCTAGCTATATTTTTTCCTGTTCTGGTCAACTTTACCCCTTCATAACGCTTATATTTCAGATAACCTTCCTCCTCTAATTTTTTTAGCATTTCCGTTACAGAAGGGGGCTTCACGTCTAATTCTGAAGATATCTCCCCTGTTTTGGCGTGGCCATTCCTTTTTTCGAGGAGATAAATAACTTTTAAGTACTCCTCGAGAGTTTTTCGCTTCATTATTGCCACATCCATCTATTTTCTGCTAGTCCTAGACCAAAGCAAATATGAAAGAGGGAAGAGTTTTTGAAGAAATCCACCGATCAAATCTTTCTAACCCTCTATTTTATTTCCTAGTCATCTTGGCTCCGCATTCAGGACATTCCTTTTCATAACATGGCTGACCTCTTTGATGTTCTTCTTCGTATCCACAGTTGGGACAAACGCATGCTCCACCTGGACCAAGACCTCTACCTTCTGGTTGTCGTCCACGTCCACCTTGTCCCGAGCCACCTCCAGATTTTCTTCCTTGTCCTGAACCTTGCCCTGAGCCGCCACCTCTTCCTTTTCCAGATCTCATAATTCTCACTTCTTTTATTCTTCAATTACACATATGAGTAAAAATACTTAAATCTTTCTATCAATGTATTTTCATTCCTATTTGAGGGCCTGAGTTTCTACTGAAAAGTACACTCACAATAAAAAGACTAACTTTAATCAGCCCCTTTAATCTATCTATAGAAGACCTTGAAGTTACAAACTTGCCTATCGGCGTTGAATCCCTTAAAATACCTCTTCTCTAATCATATATTTTGTCACCAATGGTATTCAGGATGAATACCGCTCCAGCCAAGAGAATTATGGTCGGTCCAGCGGGGGTGTTCCATTGATAAGAAAGCCATAATCCAGATAGGATGAAAACCAAGGATAATATAACGGAATATACCATCACTTTTCTCATGTCATGGGTAACGGAACTAGAGATAGATGCTGGGATAGATAACATCGCGATCACCAAAATTATGCCCACAAATTTTATCAAGAAGACGATGGAGAACGCTATCATAATCAACAGTAGAATGTATATCGCATTCGTTTTTATTCCCACAACTTCTGAAAATTCCTCATCAAAACTGACAGCCTGTAATCTATGATAAAACAATATCACTATGATCACTACTGAAAAGGCTAAACCAGCGAGTAAATATATATCAAAAGTCCCGATCATCAAAAGATTTCCAAAGAGAAAGCTAGCAGGACTCGTAAGATAGCCAGGAGTTATATGATAGAAAAAGGCTCCTATCGCCATGCC
>JAGXLF010000041.1 GCA_018334835.1 Thermoplasmatota archaeon
AGGTGTAATATATTGATTACAAGGTGGCACAGATGCCTGTGTGGATGATAGTCGTCATAATAATAATAGTACTGATCTTTCTACTCTTGTTATCCAGAGCGGTGAATAAAGTCCCAGAGTACAAGAGAGTTTCGCACTTCAGATTTGGCCGGTTCATAGGTGTGAAAGGTCCAGGTGTGGTCCTAATAATACCGTTCATAGACGACCTTGAATGGAAGGACCTCCGGGTGAGAGATATGGACGTTTCGGAACAGAATATAATCACCAAAGATAATGTCAGCGCCAATGTGGATGCTGTAGCTTACATGAAAGTCTTCGACCCGAAGAAGGCTACCTTGGAAATAAAAGATCATTATAGAGCGACAAGTAGATTGGCTCAGACCACTCTTAGGGACGTTCTTGGAAAAGTAGAATTAGATGAACTCTTGAGTAGGAGAGAAGAATTGGCAGAAGATATCAGGCAGATAATCGACGAGGAGACCGACGCGTGGGGCGTCAAAGTGACCAACATGACGATAAGAAACGTAAATCTACCCAAGGATATGGTTAGGGCGATAGCGAGTCAAGCAGAGGCGGAGAGGAACCGTCGAGCTAGGATCAAAAAGGCCCAGGGCGAAGAAGAAGCAGCTAAAAAGATGGCCGATGCAGCTGAGATATACGGAGAACGGGAAGGAGCGATGCGTCTAAGAGAGCTTCAAACTTTGGTTGAGATAGCAACTGAACAGAATCTGGTGGTTGTCACTCCTTCAAAATTAGGTTCCGATCTGGGAAATGTTGCTGGACTGACTACCGCACTGAAAGAACATGATAAAAAAAGCGAGGTCGAAAAGGAGGAATAGACCAGTCATTTTTCCCCGACTCTTTCTACCAGTAGAGTAGTTTGACCATCTTTTTCTACGATATCTTTGACAACTATGTTCTCTCCTTCTTCTATATTATCTTTAGAGGTTGCTGCCCACCTTTCTCCTCTAACCTTTACTACCCCGTCTTTATCCAATGATTTCGTAACTTTTCCCTCTACCCCCTTCATCTTTTCCATCCCGGTCTCTACTTCTCTTTTTTGAGATTTTCTGACAGCCCAGATAACGAAGAACGAAATTCCGATGATTACCGCTACCAATCCCATCAAAATTTCACTAGAGATTTCAAAGTATGGTTCTTCCCCTACAAACAGGATGCCTAAAAATAGAGCTATAGCCCCTCCAATTCCAAATACTCCGAAGCCAGGTTCAAAATATTCTGCAGTTAGAAGTACGACCCCTAGGATGATCAAAAGAATGCCTACAGTGCTCAGCTCCAGTATCATAAGGCCGATGAACGCTAATATCAAAGCTATCCCCCCTCCAATGCCTGGTACTCCAACACCTCCGGTGGTGATCTCTGTTACCAAGCCTAAGATGCCTAACAAGAGTAAAAGAAAAGCTACAGTCGGGTTCGTGAGGAGACTCAATAACTGAGCGGTGAAGCCTTTTTCGATCTCTTCTATGACAGCGTCTTCCATACTGAGTTCCTGAAGGACTTCATTCTCATCTTTAGCAGACCCATCTATCAAATTGCGATTTTCAGCCTCCGTGGCATTGATATTCAGATTCTGGGTAACGAATTTTCTAGCCTCACTAACGCTTCTGTTTTGGCCGTCAGCGATAGTAGCTATGTATTCCGTCATCGCGTTCACAGTTTTGTTGTCCGCAGGTCGAGGCTCAGCCGAACCTATGCTCGTCTCGTGGTCCATCAGAGCGATATCTCCGGCTAGAGTGATGAAAGCTCCTGCAGAATAACCCCATGCACCTCTTGGTGTGATCCAAGTGACCACTGTAATATCTGTGTTCTGTATCTCGGTTACAATGTCTTTCGTAGGGTTGAGTAAACCTCCAGGAGTATCTATCTTTATGATCAAAGGACTTCCTTCTTCCTCCGCCTTTGAGATAGCTCTTTCCACGTAATGGGCAGTCCCTCCGTCTATTTCACCATCGATCGTGATCGAATAAACCGTATTTTCCTGTGCCGTTGCTATAACTTGAAACGACGTGAAAACAATAGTGATGATAATAATGATTACAGCTATATTTCTAAATAGCTTATTCTTTGATGTGGGGAAACTACGAATATAGTTAATGCTCTTAGATTTGGTCACTTTTATCAAATGAATATTGGTATACTGGTACAAAAAGATTATCGAATATCTGCTAAAATCAAAAAAGGATTGTCCAGAAGAATGCGAGTTCGGGGATTTGAACCCCGGTTATAGCCTTGGCAAGGCTAGGTGATACCAAACTACACCAAACTCGCATTTTGATATTCAATGCGAACGACCTTTCGGATTTGAGAGTAGATATTTTTGGTTATAAAGATTTTGGATGTTCTTTTATCTATTCCGGGCTAAATATGCCGATAACATATAGCGGAGTCTCTTCGTGATCTCTAACTAGAAAGCATTGAATACTCATCGGTAGTTCATCATCTTCTTCTGTAAGACAAACTACCTCAGTTTCGAACTCATCATTTCTTCCTGAAAAGGCGTTTTCCAATTCTTTCCCGAGCTCCATCCCGCTTTTACCGCTCAAGAATTCTTCATAAGATTTATCGATGATATCTTCGGCATTTAATCCCAGTACCTCTTGGAATCTGTCGTTCATCTCTTTAACTTTTTTATCTTCATCTATCAAGACAACTGGATCATTTACATTTCCAAATAATAGTCTAAAAGCTTCTTGACTTTCTCTTAGAGCTCCGAAAGTTTTCTTATAGTCAGTAATATCTATCATAGAGGCAACAGTTTTTTCTGTTTCGGGTATTAATCCGACCTCAATAACTACATCTCTTGCGTCACCGAATCTGTTGATCGCGGTAAATTCATAGCTAGAAGGACCGGTTTCAGGATCTTCTCTTCTTTTTTTATGATAACTTTCCATCCTCTTCCTATCTTCCTCGACTATGAAGTTAGGCCATTTCTTTTTACCCTCAATCTCTTCTTTAGAAAATCCCGTTAATTTGGTAAATTCCTCGTTAACTAAAGAGATTGTTTTATCTTTATCTATCATCACCATAGCGGTACCCGTGTTTTCGAAGATAGATCGGTATTTTTTTTCTGATCTTTCAAGTTCTTCGTGTAACTTGACTCTATTTCTTGCCTCGCTTACATGACTCGAAAGGAGTTCTAACATGTTCGAGTCCTCTTCATCAAAATGACTCTTCTCTTTTGACATGGCTTGGAAGACTCCAAAGTTTCCTATAGGGACAGAGATGCCTGATTTATATTCTTCAAAATGAAGTTCGGCATCTTCAGAACTTTGGAGATCATCGGTAATGTCGGGTTCTTTAGTTCTAAATGTTTTGCCTAGCATCCCGTCGTCTCTTTCTCTAGCCTTAATATCGTGGTTAGGAACGCCTGAAGTTTCTTCTTTTAGGACAAACTTATCATCTTCTAAAACAAATATCGCCCCGAGGTCTATCTCGATAATATTTTCGATCGCATCTATAGCAACTTTGTAGATATCTTCTACATTATTCTGTTTTTCCAATCGGGATGTAGCTTTCAAGAGCCCCTCGATCTTTTCTTTATTCTCTTTCAATCTTTGTTTAGTTTTTTCTCTCTCTGTTATATCTAGAGCTATGTCTACAACTCCAATAACTTCATCTTTTTCATTTTTCATAGGAGTAGCTCTAATCAACCAGTGTGTTCCCTCATACTCTCTAGAACCCTCCTGTTTTTCCCCTGTCTTAACTGCTTTTGCTACAGGGCATCCCTCACATATATTCTCACAATCCCCCCATATCTCATAGCATTTTTTCCCTTGAAGGTCCTCTTGTTTTAAACCTGCTGTTTCGGCTGCGGCTCGATTTCCCCATTTTATGGTAAAATTGGTATCATGAAAGACGATCAACTCTTCAGTAGTTTCGAGTATCAGCGATTTCTCTTTCTGAGATTCTATCCGGTTCAGGGTCTCATTTATATGAGAAGCTAAAATCTTTGCCATCTCTAAATCGAATTCATCAAAATGATTTTTCTCTTTTGAGGCTGCAGCAAAAAGTCCCTTATTTCCAATAGGTACATTAATACCTGATTTCAAGCCGTGTTGAGTAGCCCCGACTCCTTTTTCATTAGGAATATCTCTTGCTAAATAAGTTTCGTTGTTTTTATAAGAAAGGACCATCAAATTTTCCTCTTCTAATGAAAGCAAGTCTCCTTCCTCAAATGAACTCTGATCAGTTGACTGTTTTGCTTCTAGGCTTCCGTTACTTTCATTAAAAAGTACGCAGGTATAGAAACCCAGTATTTTCTCAGCCGATTCTACGGCGAGTTCATAAACTTCTTGTTTTGTATTGCATCTGGCTAATTTCATACTAGCCTTATAGAGTTCTTTTGTTTTTTTCTCTCTCTCTTCTAATTTTTTATGCTCTTTTACTTCTTTTGTGATGTCAGATATAAATCCCTCGATACCCGTGATGTTACCTTCTTGGTCTTTGATAGCGGTGCCCTGTTCCCACACCCATCTTTCTTTTCCTCTCTTAGTGATAATCCGGTAAGTAACCTGGAATTGTTCATCTTCTTCTAATGACTCACTTATCTCTTCCCATACTCTTTCTCTATCTTCAGGATTGATTATTTCTGCCCATGCTAATTTTTTATTGTCAATAAATTCAGAAGCTTTATAACCCGTAATCTCTGAACAACCATCACTCAAGTATTTCATAGTCCAATCTTTGTCTAATTCACACCGATAGACGATGCCTGGGACATTTTCTATCAGAGATGACAGACTTCTCTCGCTATCCCCTATTTCTCCTTCCATATTCAGATCCCTTTAAGACTTCTCGATATAGTATTGATCATATCAACTAGTTATAATATTAGTGTATTATCATTTCTCCACTCTTATGCCCTATCTAACAACCACCAGATTGAACTCTCTTATGAAATAAATAATTTACCCTCCTCCGGTAGTTCACAGGAATATATTTTAATCACTAATTTATTAACCAGAAGAACAGATGACAAACGAGATAAATTATCTAGGTCTTGAAAAAGAAAAACTTGCTCATCTATCTCTTCCTTTAGCCATCTTTGCAGCGTCATTTGCGGCGATCTTCATCAGATTTTCAAATGTACATCCCATCGCAGTAGCATTTTATAGGATGTTATTTTCAAGCCTTATATTGTTGTTCTTCATACCATCTTACATAAAAGAGATCAAAGATTTATCTAGAAAAGAGTGGATTATCCTAATCACTACCGGTTTTTTCCTTGCCGTCCATTTTGCGGCTTGGATCTCTTCTTTGCAATATACTACTGTAGCTTCCTCAGTAATTTTAGTATCGGCTCACCCTCTTATAGTATCCTGGATCGGAGGATGGTACCTGAAAGAAAGAGCTCCGAAGAAGATATATGTAGGGATAGGGATCGCTCTTGTCGGACTGATCCTGATGGTGTACTCAGATTACTCTATCAGTGAATGGGCCCTCTTCGGTGACATCTTGGCGATATTAGGCATGGTGGCTATGGCGGGATACATACTCAGAGGAAGAAAAGTTAGACAGGATATGTCTCTCGTCCCATATGCGTTTTTAGTGTATCTGACCAGTACGATATTTCTTGGATTCTTCTCTGTCGGTTTTTCTACCTCTTTCACAATATATCCAGTGAGAGAATATCTCATATTTATAGGTCTTGCCATAATCCCAACGATGTTCGGACACACGGTATACAATTGGGCATTAAAATATGTTAGAGCTCACTTGGTTTCTATAAGCTTGCTCGGTGAACCCATTGGCTCTTCTATACTTGCCTTTTTGCTACTGTATGAAGTCCCTCCTAGATTGACTATTGTAGGAGGGATCATAACTCTTTTAGGCATCTATTTATGTACAAAATATAGTTGAGTGCTAGGTCACCGAGGTTGGTGCTCAGCTCACCACTGAGGAACCCAGAATCATCCTCGACCCCGCTATCCCTCGAGCATCGGGAGTCCAGGTGTCGGCTGCTCCCTTCCGGGCCTAGCCTGGTGAACCTGGCTAAGACAGAGAGGGACAACCCTCCGGTTGTCCTTCAAAGCACCTCCGATCCCGAAGGACGAGGTCTCATCGTCTGAATCTGGCTCAGCGGTGGGCTGATTACACCGTCCCCGGTGGTCACCCCCGCGTATCGGCGTTTTCGGTGTATAAGGGCACGCCGAACACCCCGGTTAGACCTAGCAGGATTAGTTACAGGCATGTGATATATAAATTCAATCCCCATCTCTTTTTCAAGGCGATGTGAGCCTTTATGGGAAATTCGGGTGGGCAAGTTTTTAATAGGGGAGATATTATGAACTGAACCACTATGAAGAAACCCCGTAAGATCAAAGACTACTGTCCATCCTGTGACACGCATACAGAGATGGAGATAACTAGAGGTAAGAATAGACCAGGTAGCGAACTCAGAAAGGGCCAGCGAAGGTTTAGAAGAGTCACATCAGGATACGGCGGATTCCCATGGTCGAAACCATCGGGGGCCGGAAAGCCAGTGAAGCGAGTTTATCTAAAATACACTTGTACGGAGTGCGGTAAAACTTGGCAGAAAGAATGTCAGAGAGCTGGAAGATTTGAATTTAAAGAGTGAACAGAGCTGATATCATGACGGAAAAAAAGAAATTTGTCAGGATAAAATGTTCAGATTGTGAAAACGAACAGATCACTTTCAGACACGTCTCTTCTAAAGTCGAGTGCATGGTCTGTGGCGCACCTCTGGCAGAACCTACAGGCGGTTATTCTGAGTTCAATGGAGAGATCGTTGAAGAACTAGGGGTCTCAGAAGAGGGTGAATGATGGCGGAAGGAGAAGAATACGATTGGCCAACTGAAGGAGAACTTGTCATATGTGATGTGAAGACTGTCAAGGATTTTGGTGCGTTTCTTGAGTTGGAAGAATACCAGGGGAAGGAAGGTTTTGTACACATCTCTGAAATTTCCTCTGGATGGGTGAAGAGAATACAGGACCACATCCAAGAGGGCGAGAAAAGAGTATGCAAAGTACTGAGAGTGGATAAAGGAAAAGGTCATATCGATCTCTCGCTCAAACAGGTCAACGATCATCAGAAAAGAGAAAAACTCCAAGCTTGGAAAAATCAGAAAAAAGCGGATAACCTCCTTGATATCGTAGCAGAAAGATATGGGAAAGGACTTGAAGAATGCTACGAAGAATTCGGTTTTGAATTGAGTGATAAATTTGGAAGTCTGTATAAAGCCTTCGAAGAGGTTTCCTTGAACTCAGAGATATTGAAGAAAAAAGGCTTTGAGGGAGAGTGGACCGACCATTTCGTGGATGTGGCAGAGGAAAATATATCTCCACCTTATGTTAGCATCACTGGCTTTGTAGAACTTTCTTCCACAAATCCTGATGGGGTAGAAGATATAAAGGAATCTTTATCTGCCTTTCAGGATACCAACGACTCTCATGTTGAGATAAGTTATGACGCTGCTCCCAAATACAGAGTCGAGATCCGCTCTGAAGATTATAAAATAGCTGAGGAGATCTTCGAGGAGCAGGCTGAAAAAGCTGTGAGTAAAATCGAAGAGAATGGTGGAAAGGGCGAATATTATAGAAAAGAATGAAATCTATTGCCTTTATTCTGATAGTTCTTTATGGTATCTTTCCTTTTCACTGAATATACACCCACAATACCCCTGTTTGTAGAGACCCATTTCATTGGCTAACTTGTGATGTTCTGAGAATCCATCTCTCAAGTCTCTATAGATGAATTTTATCCCTTCTTCTTTACCCATTCTTTTTCCCACCTCTTTTATCAGTTCGTGGTCCTGGTAAGGAGATATAGTCAATGTAGTAGAGAAATGATCGAAACCTCGTTTTGCGGCAATTTTCGCGGTTTTACCCAACCTCAGTTCGTAACAAAATTTGCACCTAGGATCTGATCTCATCGCTCCCTCTAAAAATCGTTTTAAGCTGTAATCGTCTAAATAGAAGACGTCTATATCTGTTTTATTTTCATATTCTTCTAAAGCTTTGTAGCGTCTTTCATATTCTTTAAATGGATGTATATTTGGGTTGAACCAAAAAGCGGTTATCTCTTCGTATTCCTCCTCAAATACCTTAGCTGAGTAAGTCAGACAGGGAGCACAACATGTATGTAATAATAACTTCAATAGAGACCACCTCTTATATATCCAAGGAAACTCGTTTTCTTTTTTTCTTTTTCCTTTTCTCTTCCTCTTCTTTTTCAGTTGTAAGTCGAGTCCCACAATTGGTACATTCACCTATCTCCTCTCCACAAGAGAGTTCGTATGTCTTCCCGCAACTGCAGTAGATCATCTTTTTTCCCTCTTCCACCTTATCTCCACAGTAATCACAGGTTTCTGTTTCCTCCGTTTTCTTGATTTTCGACCCCATGCTTACATGTAGATCCTGTTCGTCTTCGAAAGCTTTATCATCAAATATACGAAGGACCCTTGCAATTATCTTAGTATCTTCTCTTTCAGGTTTGATTTCGAGTTTGGTATCTTTTTCTTCCCCAGCCTTTATTTTTTGTCGCATCTTAAAATTTTTTAACTCTCCACCTATAATATCTATCTGCAGTTCCTTTCCCAGAGCGCCTCCATCGTTAATAAGAACGACGTTGGTGCTGTTCCATTCGTTTATAATCAGTGTATCCGGAACTTTCACCTTGAGTTTGGGGCTATAGCTCTCTAACACTTCTTCGATCATATTGTTGGCTTCTTTGATTTTTTCATAAGCTCCGCTGATATCTTTTTTATTTTCCCTATTTTTTGCCTTTTGAACTTTATTTTCTATTTTCTCAACTGAAGCTCCGAATTTTTTAGCATTTTTTACAGATTCTTGTACCTGGGCCTTAAGTTCTTCGTACATACTTTGTTTTTTTATTCCTGATAGCTCTGTAGCTTCTTCGATATATTTCAGGGCATTGACTGTATTTTTCAAATCTATCAAATATTTTGCTTTTTTCAATTTTCTTATCGCCTTCTCAATATTTTTTATCCCGTATTCTTTAATTTTCTTTTCAATTTTGGAAATGGTCTTTTTCAAAAGATCTTCATGATCTCCAAGGATCTGTTCTATATTTTCTACGTGCTCATTTGCCTGCTGATATTTTTCATCCTTGTAATTTTCTTCTACCTTTTTCTTTTCTTCTAAAAGTTCAGGGATATCTTTGTTGCTTTTTTGGAATTCATCAATAATGAAATCTATATTTTTTAAAGATGACTCTAGGCGATTATGAGTTTGAAAAGCTTCACTCACCTCTTCTGCAGTCTTCAAAGAGTTTTCAACGGCCTTCGGATAAAAATCACTTTCGTAAGCTTCTTTACATTCTTGAAAAGTCTCTTTAGCTTTATCAACAAGGATTCCTTCATTTTGGATATCTTTCATTAATTTTTTCGTTCTTGATATTATATTATTAGCTATTATTTTTTGGTTGTTTATCTTATCTAGCGCCCCTTCACTTTGCATGGCAAAAATTATTGCTTCCTTATAATTATCTTCGTCTTTAGCTTTTCTCGCTTTTTTTATCTTGTCCTCGGCGAGATCCGTATCTATACCCTTATCTCCCAATTTTTTTATCTTTTGATTGAAATTTCCCAGGAGGCTTTCTACTCGTTTCTTTTTCACATTTCTTATTTCTTTGTCGGCTGATTTTGCCTTTTCTAAACTTTCCTCATATCTGTCTTCATCCAGCTTTTTTTCTGCTTCTTCTAAGACCTTTTTTATCTCGCTTGTGTTAGCTCCTATAATTACTGCTTCTCTCAATGATGCTCTTACTTCTTCGATTTTTTCTGTTGCGATTTCTTCCTTCTCAGTTATATCCCTCAGTTCATCATTGATTTTCTCCAAAAACATCAATGCATCTAATGATTTTCCTTGATCAACTAAAGATTCTATTCTCTGAAGCTCGCTGCTATAATCCTTCACCTCAAATCCTATTGTTTTGGTCTTACCTAGGAGATCTTCAATCTCTTCTCTCTTGCCTTCGACCACTCTTTCTAAAAGATTTTCTAACTTATCTTGTTTATCTTCTAATTTTTCTCTTGCCGCTGGTATTCCCAGATTCCTGCTCATCTCATCTATTTTTCCGATCTCTAGATCGAAGTTTTTTATCTCCTCATCTACTATATCTATATTTTTTGCTTCTTCAAATTTATTTTCTAACCCTTTTAGCCTCTCGGAAAATCTTTCCCTAATTTCCAAATCTTTCAATGAATCTAAAGCTTCTTCAGTTTTCTTTATCGAATCCGAGTAATTTCCCTCTTTGAATTTTCCCTTAGCTTTTGCGATCTTTTCTTCTATTGAGCCGGTATCTTCGAACCCACCTTTTTTCTTCAATGTAGAGATCTTCGAGCTACTATCGTATATTTTCTCGTAGGCTTCTTTTCTCATCTTGCGGTTTTTCATTGATTTACTCAGCACTTCTATAGATAATTCCATAGAATCAGTGAAGTCTCCTTTTTCCATTTTATCTGCAGATTTTTCCAGTTTTTTCTTCAGTTGTTCAACTTCGACACCTGTTTTTTCTGCTTTCTGCATCTCTTTTTCTGATTCCGTGTGGATTTTGCGAGAAAATTCCGATAAAAAATTCTTCAGCACCTCCAAAGCCACACCATAATTTTCTTCTCTCGTTGATTGTTTAGCCTCTTCGATCTTTTCTCTATAAGATTCTAAATCGATGGAGTCTTTATCCATCTTCTCAATTTCAGATTTGAGCTGTGAATTTTTCTCTATAAGTTTCTCCGTTTTCTCGATCACAGCTTCTTCAAAAATATTCTCCGCTTCCTTTGCTTTCTCTACAGCCGTAACATAAGCTTCCTCATCTATCTTTTTCTCACTCTCTTCTATGAGCCCATCGATATCCTCTTTCACTTTTTTATTGATTCCCTTGACGTCACTCAAACTCTTTTGAATTTCTTGGATCTTATCATCCAATACCCCTTTTATATCTTTTCTAATGTTGTTTTTAGCGTTTTGAGCTACATTGATAGCTTCCACGTAATCGGAAGAATCGAACTTCCTCTCGCATTCTTCTTTTTGTTTAGAGAACTCCTTTATCTCGATATCTAGTTCTTTAGAAACGTCGATCAATCTTTCAAGTTCATCCATCAACTTTGAAATTTTATTATTAACTTTATTTTCTATATTATCATCCACATCCTTCAATATAGATATAGCTTCCTCGATTCTTTTATCTTCTAATTTTTGCTCAGCTTCATCGATGGAGTCCTCGATATCTGAAAAGTTTTCATCTAAAACATTATTTAATTCACTCAACTCTTCTCGCTTGTTATCGATTTCTTTCTCAGTGTCTTCCAATTCCTTTATGAGGTTCTGGACCTTCTCTCTACCCTTTCTAGCCCAGTCAAGGGCGTCTTTATAATCATCGTTTTTTAAGGAGTTTCTAGCTTTTTTTAATAACTCCATAGGTTTCTCTATATCTGCTCCCATCTCCTTAGCCTTTATGAAATCCTCCCTAGATTCTGCAATTGTGTTCAATACCTTATCAAATTTTGTCTCTTCGATTTTTTCGAAGCCGTCTGATAGTAAACTTTCTGCTTTTTCTATCTGGTTTTCATCTCGAAGGTTTTTGGCTTCTTCTAAAATTTCTTCAGTAGGTTCAGTAACCGCTCCTATATCTTCAGCCTCGCTTATTTTATAGCTCAATTCATTGAATTTGTCTCTTAGGACTTCCTCGCCATATAGTGGATTTATCTCATTTTCACTCTTTTTGATGAGGGCCCAAGCTTCTATAAATTCTCCTTTATCTGTTTTTGACACAGCATTTTCCAACCATTCATCCGAATCTTCGACATCGATACCCTGTTCACTTAGTAATCTTTTTCTTTCTGTTAAAGTTTCTATTCTCTTTTTTAGGCTATTTTGGACTTTGTCTCCAAAAGTTTCTTTAGCATCTGCAATGAGCGAAAGAGTCCTGCTATAATCGTCAGCTTCAAACGAATATTCTGCTTTTGAAATCAGATCCTCGGTCTTTTCTTTCACACCGTCGGATTCCTTTACCATTTCAACCATAGAGTTCAGTTTTTTCAACTTTTCATCCAATTTTTCTTCCATCAACTCCTCGAATTTTTCTTCAATCTCAAAGGCCTTATCAAAAGCCTCTTCAAGTTTTCCATCCTTGATTAACTTCCTGCTCTCATCTACCTCTTCTTGAAGCGATTCAAATTCTACATCTTCACCCACTTCTCGCAAAAGCTCCTCGACCGACTTAAGGATTTCCTCGTGTTCTGATAAACTTCTTTCTTTTATCTCTTCGATGATCTCTTCAAAAATATCGAACGACTTTTCAAAATTCTTTTTATCTAGACCAACATTCCCCTCTTCGAACTTCTTTTCTAAATCACTTAATTCTATATCTAAATCCAGAGAATCGATAAGTTCAATATATTCTTCAGCACGCTTTTTTTTACTATTAGCTTTCTCCTTCTTCTCGGCAGTCTTTTTTGCCTTTTCTTCCATCTCCTTAGCTAATTGCCTGGCCTTGAGATATTTACCAGACATTTCTTCCACCCCGAAGATTGAAAATTATCCGTATAATTGTGAGTTTCATATCTATCCTCAGTCTTGTCTTCATTTTACCTATTGGGAACAAGGTTTATTGTTTTTTCTATTTTTTTTGATAGTACGGAACGCGATTTTGAAAGTAGATATTTGCGGAGTAAGATGAGAGGAAGTCTTCATATGATTTAGAGATTAATGTTTTTCGGTTCTTAGAGCGTGT
>JAGXLF010000042.1 GCA_018334835.1 Thermoplasmatota archaeon
GAATCTCACGAATAACGTGACGATCCAGAGAGATAATAGTAGAACACCCATGCCTATCTTGAAGAGAAATCTTTCTTTTCTGCTCTCTCTTCCAAACATCACCTATACCTCATGTATATATCAGGGAGTATGTATATAAGTGTTTTGTTGGTTTGAATTAAAAGTGTTTTTGAGTGAAAACAAGAGCAGGTATCAGATTAATCTCCTTATCAGGAAGATTCTCTCCACTTTACTCATCTCTTATAGGAGGTGAGATTGAACAAGTAATCAATTTATCTTCGTGTTTTCGGGTGACCGCTATTATCTTGATCTTGATCAGTAGGATCTTTGATATCAGAGCTCATATGGTCGTTCTGTGGATCCGGTTCGGCAAACCAAATTTATTTATCCTCGAGTTCCGATTTACTCTTATGGAAGTAAGGAGCGAGGGAGCATCTCTACTGTTGGATAAATTAGAGATTGTAGATGAGGGTAAACAGTTGGATAGTGAAGAGATCGATAAGATTTTAGAACACGCAGATATCCAAAGGTGGTTGAAAGCCTACGACTGGATAGATGATCGAAAAGATAAGTTCAAAGATGTTCTGAAAGGATTAATGGATGAAGTCTCGGAGGTTCCGGAGGGCAAGGATCAAAACTTCGAAGATCTTTGGCTGCAGAAGATAGATTACGGGTTAAGAGAAGCGGTGAAAGATCCGAAGCGGATGCGATCATCTTTAGATGAGATAAAAAACTATAGATAGGATTCAACGCTGGAGAAAGCATTAGAATATCTGCCGGATGAAACGAAACTCGAACCCGTGATGGTGGTCACTGTAGACGGATTCAATGGAGGAATGTTCCGTTACGAGACGGTTTACCTTTCACTAGTTTACTTCAACTCTTCGCACCTATCAGAAGATAGCTTCTCCCATGAACTTCACCACATGGGAGCAGATTACTGGTGGGAGAAAGATGCGCGTATACAGAGGTTTCAGGATAAAGATGATAAGCAAAAATACTATTTCGTTCAAATTTTCACGTATCTAACCGGAGAAGGTATGGCCAATGCTTTCTGTTCCCCCGGGGCGATAACCGAAGCTGAAGAAGGCGGTGAAGATCACGATAAGATGGTAAGACATTACCAGGAGGAGATGGACAGCATCTTCGATAAACTCGAAGAACTGTTGGATAATATCCTCGAATATTCGGAGGAAAGAGTTCCCGAACTTTACAGGGGATTGACACTAGATGAAGAGAACAGAGGTATACCTCCAGGGCACTTCCTATCGGGTAGGATGGTCCAGATGATGGATCACTCATCTGCGGTATCTAGAGAGGAAATAATAGACCTGATAAAAGATCCTTTTGAATTGCTGCACCTCTATAACAGAGCCGCTAGGGAGTTAGAATACCGTAGATTTCCAGAAGACCTTGTTGAAGATGTGGATGACTTCCTTGAAGAGGAAATAGAGGAGTAGTGATGAGAAGTATACAATTTTAAATTCAGTCCATGGATGCCAGCTCTTCCCTCATCTTTTTGACAAATTCTTCATATTCCCCTTCGTCGTAGATATCATCTCTCTTTTCATTGTAATCTATAGGTTTTCCCGGGAAGGGATCGTTCATGTTTCTCGGATAGAAGTAGACATGTAAGTGTGGTAGTGAATTGCCGTGGCTCTCGTAGTTGATCTTTACGGCTCTAGTCACCTCTTTGAGAGCTTTAGAGTACATTTGAAGGTCTATCATGAATCCGAATAGTTCTTCCTCTTCGAGATCATACAATTCTGGATCGTGGTACTTTGCGGTCACGTGACACGCCCATTTCATACATTCTACGGGCTTTGAATTCAGCCAGGAATGCTCCAATTCATACAGATCTATCATACCTTCCGGCATGGAGTCCGAGTTGTAGACGGGACAGTTTCCTGACTCGTTCATCTCTTCCCACTTCTCATAATCAGTATGAATACTCATGTTATCCACTAAGATTCGATCGATATTTTAAGTAGAGATATATTAAACCATCTGAAATCAAAGATTGGCTTTGATCCCTTTCATCCTTTTCAACGCTTTGTCGTAACTCTCGTCTTTTGTCGACCATTCCTCTAAACCTTTACAGGGGAACTCTGAACATTCGCTGCAATTGTTTAGGCCTTTTCCATCAACGCAGCACCGCAGTATCCAGCAATCGGGAGACCAGTGAGTCTCTTTGTCACCGTGACATCCCAAGCAGTATGGGCCGTCGGCCATGAACTCATCTATACTTTTATTTTCTGTGAGAAAACCCTCTTTTAAAAACCAATCTCTCACCTTTTTAGCTTGGTTTTTGTCGGTGTGAGCCATATAAATAGAACAATCATGACATAATAAACCACAAGCTCCTATCTCTTCTTCCACTTCACTCACCTCTTTGATTATAGCTCTGTGAACAGATATAAAGGTTCTGTTGAGGGGAGAGATTATGCCTGTTAAGAAGGAAGGATTCTAGAGGTATCCCTCTTAAACACGCGGTCAATAGGATCGAGGCTAGAAAAATCTAGGATTTTTTATCTTCAACCTCGTATCTAACGAAGATATGTCCGCTGTCTTTCACCTCGGTGTCTATGAGCTTTAAAAAGGTTGGCCACTCGTCCTCTTCTAGATCAGGTGATGCGAACAGAGTCGGAGTGTCGAATCCTCCTATTATCACCGGATTGAAACGTATGTTAATTTCATCGAGAAGCCCTCTTCTCAGCAATGCGCCTGAGAGTTTGCCTCCCGAGCTGGTCAAGACCGTGTCTACATCCAATTTTTCCTTCAGCTTTTTCAAAATTTTTTCTAAATCCACCCTTTCCTCGCCAGCTATAAGATACGGAATATCCGTTTTTCGTAGTAATCCCAAGTATTCTGGAGAGACGCTGTGTGAGACGAGGTGCAGCATAGGTTTTTCCTCCTCGCCGGTATAACCGCTTCTAACTCTTCCTCGTCCGTCGACCACTGCAAGCCATCCATTTATATCCGGTCGATCCACTATCTTTTTGGGGAGATGATCTCGGTAAAACTCGTCCGGATCGCCTTTGTATGGTTTCAGATCTCTCAGTTCAGCATCCTCAGAAACCAGCATATTGCTGCCCTCCAAGTAAACCTCTGGTCTATACCGTTCTTCCATCGTACCGTAGAATTCTTCCCATTCCTCTCTAGTACCTAGAACGTCGTCTCTTTCATCCATGTCTATCATCGTTCTGTTTGGTCCCAACGAAATCCGCCCGTCTAGAGAAGCGGATACGCTGAGTACAACATATGGTCTCTTCAATCTGGTTCACCTTATCGGCTTCACAAGTTTTGTTAGAGATATACTTTTCTGTCGAGAGAGAACTATGAAAGGTTAAATAGATGATCATGAGATGATGTTCTCATTGATCTGCTTGGTGTATTGTTGGGAAAAACTGAGAGTGTTGACAAAACAGAGGATATTTGCGGTCTGTTCGATGATTGCCCTTACAGCGTGTTGAACTTTGTTAAGGATGAGTTAATGGTTGTAATCTTCTCTTTACCTGAAGATCATAGATGGTGGTTGGAGGAAGTTGAAAAACGACCGGAGAAGACCCTTGGTTTATCTTTGGCCGAGATCTTTTTCTCTGAACATATGGGAGGCGTTTCTAGAGAGGCAGTGAAGAGAGAGGAAACTCCCTACGGGACCGAGTGTGAAAGGTGTAAATTTTATCTGAAAAGATGTGAAGGTTGTCCCTGCATATTTGGATAGAGGAACTGAGGTAGTCATGGCAGTTTGGGGATTATTTAGCTAATTTATTAATCCCAACCTCGCCCGGAGTAATCTCCCGACTTTCCTTTCATTGATCTTGGCTTACAAATTATCTCTCTTATCTCTAGACCTTCGGTTGTGCTAAAGACTTTATCAGAATATGCAGGTTTTATCACAATTGCTGTATCCACACCCTGTTCAATCCCGCCAAAAGAAATCACTTCTTCATCTGTAGGGATCTCACCTGCATCTGCTGCCATCAAGGATGTTAGAACTGAAACCTTTAGACCTGGAGAGAATAGATAAAGTGTTTCTTTCAAGATTTTCTTATTGGTACTGACTCCTAAGTCTTTCTCCATGGATGCCTCGATACTCGCTCCGAGGTCTGTGGACCTTACGATAGGAACATCCATTTCCATCAATCGCTTTTCAATATCTTTATCGAATGTAACCTGTTCCAATCCTTCTTCTTTCCATTCCTCCCATCTCTCTTTTAAATCAGGAATTTCTTTCCAATGTTTTGAAGGAGGCTCATCTTTAATTTTCCACGCTCCTCCAGCTCGAAATGTAACACATACAACATCTAGCTTCTTTTTTTCTCCTAACTCTCTAACTTTTTCCGATGCTTTTAAGGCAGTCCGTCCAGTTATCGATGGAACTACCAGATATCCTATTTTTAGATCCAACACCCTTTTTATACCAGCCTCTAAAGTTTTATCTGTATTTGCAGGACCGGGTCGATCAAAATAGAATATACTTTTTTCAGACATATTTATTCATAGTATTGATGCTCTTCTTAATATTTTTCCTGAACACGTTACGAACTGCGTCAGTTGACAGACGCTATTCGTGTACGAGTTGGCTGACGACGTTCGTAATCTTTTACGTAAAAACAGACGTTGTTCGTACAAAAAAATGGGATGACTTGTGATGGGATTACGTTTTTCTGGATGTTGTTGGTAACTGACGTTGATTGGATTACATAGGAACAGGTTCCTATTCTCACTCGGTCACGGACGCTCGTGATATGATTGGCGTCAGGTGGTAGGAGGTGGGGGGTGATGGGAAACGGAATTAAAATTCCAATACTCGATCAGCTTGTGAGTTGATAGATCAAGGTCTTTTGGGAGGATGTCACCGTGGTGAGAGGTCTTCTTATAACCTTCGGTGATTTTAAATATGTCGCTATCCGATTAAGAATATGTATGGCCGAGATCGTAATAGACGAGGATGTGAGGCACGGTAAGCCGATAATTAAAGGTACTAGAATAACTGTAGATGAAGTTCTAGGTATGTTAGAAAGCAGCATGACATTTGAAGAGATCGAGGAAGAATATGGGCTGACTGAAGAGGAGATCAGAGCTGTGATAAGATACGCCGCTGGTTTAGTAAGAGGGGAAGAGGTCAGGGACGTACCAGCATGACTGTAAAGTTTTTCTTGGATGAGAACATACCTAACTCTTCCGTGAAGGCATTGAGGGATATGGGATATGAAGTTGAACATGCTAGAACCGCAGGGTTTAAAGGTAGTAGTGATGATGAGATCGCTAAATACGCAAAAGAACAAAAAGCTATTTTGGTGAGTAGAGATCTGGATTTTGGAAACATTCTGTGGTATCCAGAAGGATCTCATCACGGTGTTCTGATAATAAGATTACCTTACGATTATACTGCGGATCAGATCACTAAAAAATTAAAAGAGTTCGTCGAGAAGATAGAAGTCGAAAATCTAGTCGGCCATATAACTATTCTAGAACTAGGTCGTTATAGAATGAGGGAGATATGAAATTAGACTCCTCTTATGAAACTAATCCTTAGTTGATGTGTTTAGAGATATACTATAGAAAATTTTAGGATTATGATTGGCGTCTGTTTTCGGTACGAACAATAGCTGAGTCGATTATCAAACATGGTTGATTTGATTATCATCTGCGGTTGGTATCAACCGCACGTGGTATATGAACTGTCAACCGTTCTTGATAATGAAACGGGGTAAATCAACCGGAGATGATATATGAGCTGTAGTTGACGGAGAGGAGGCAAAAAGAAGTCTGGATGAGTGTGTATCAACCGCAGGTGATAATTATGATGTGCGGTGGACGAGAGAGGGGTGGTGGGGTGCGTGTTTTTAAGGTGTTTTGAGAGGTTTTAGCGTGATGAATACCTATTTAAGAAAATCTCTCTTGCAAAGAAGTTGAAGGAAGAAAATACATATCTTTAGTTTTATCTAGAATTGTTTCAGGTAATTTATATTCGGCATTAGGGTTTTCAATAAATTTGCTCTCCGTTTTATAAGATAAGCGTTCATCTTTTAATTCATTTAATCTCTCTTTTGTTAAAACTACCCCGGTGACCCATTTTTTATTTCTTAAATAAAATCGTATATCTTCTTCAATTTTCTCTGGATCTATTTTATGTTCAGGACCTAGCTCTATGAATATAACGCCAGTTTCTTTATGTCCTTCAAAATTTGCTTTTAATTGTGCTGAGGCATCTAAAATATTGTTTTCTAGATCAGTACTTCCTTCTGACTTCTTTTTACATTCAACTACGGCTGTTTCTTTATTACTAAAAATCCTAAAATCGGGTGATTTAATGTCTTCTCTAGTTTCAATAAATTCGATCTTATCTAATTTTTTATCATAATATTCCGCACATCTTAGTTCATAATATGCGTTTGAAAATGTATCATTTTTTAATTCTAGAAGCTTTTCTGATAACTTATTTGAATCATCTGTTTTCCACAAATTCAATAAAGATTGTCCAAAAGCCACTATTTTTATGAACTTTTTTGGATTTCCACTCCATAATCGTTCCCCAAGAGTGTGTGATTCATCCTCTTCTTGAGGTTTACTCAATTCATTTCTACACCATTTCTCATCCATAAAGTGTTTTATTAAAATGAGAGCAATTTGAAGTTCAATTAAATTGAATCTTTTTTTATGATCCTCTATATCTTTATACTTTTTAATGCTTGTTGAACCTCTTTTAGGTAGTTTAGTTCTAACCCGTGACTCCATGCTTTGTATCTGGTTAAATCAATACAAAAGGCGAGTGAACAAATCATAATACGTCTATTTTTAAACATCTTAACCCACTTAGGTTGGATAAATGAATGCCCCCTTCTATTTTTATCCTCAACTATAGGTGTCTCATCATCGTCGTTTATATTTATTTTAGATTTATAAATGAATTTACCCTTCTTTTCTCCAATTTTAATAGGTAGTCCGAATCTTTGAGCCAATTTTCTAAGTATATCTATAGGCTCTAACTCATCAAAGTCTTTAAAGATTTCTGGAAAAATTTTTAGAGCATATGATACCTCAATAATTGAGTCCTTCAATAATTTTCTAGTTGAAGAGCCTGTCCGAGTATTATCTAGAGAAATAGCTGTTTGAACAGGGGAAAATACTTTATTCTTTGAACACCTCTGGATATATAAGTGGAATTATGGCTAAGAAGTATCGAGATTATGATCCTGAGCAGACACTTTTATTGTCACCTAATCTAAAAGATTGGTTGCCTGATGATCATCTAGCTGTATTCATCGACGAAGTCGTCGATGAATTGGATTTGTCACCAATCTTTGAGTATTATGAAAAGGAAGAACGTGGAAATCCACCATATCATCCTGCCATGATGACGAAAGTTCTATTTTATGCCTACTGCATCGGAATGCCATCCTCCAGAAAGATAGACAAAAGCATGTATGAGGATGTAGCTTTCAGATATTTGGGAGCAGGGAACTTTCCTGATTTCAGAACTATCAGCGACTTTAGGAAAATACATCTCAATGTTTTAGGAGACCTGTTCGTTCAAGTTTTGAAGTTATGTGGTGAAGCCGGTCTAGTAGAACTAGGTACCGTTGCATTAGACGGTACAAAAGTAAGTGCTAATGCTAGTATGGAGAAAAGAAAGAAGTACGAAACTCTTTGCAAGAAAGAGGAAGAATTAGAAAAGGCTGTTAAAGAGATGCTGGAAAAAGCTGAGAAAACTGACAAGAAAGAAGATGAAATATACGGTAAAAACAAACGAGGAGATGAGTTACCAGAAGGATTCAGAGAAAAAGAGGAAAGGTTGGAACGGATAAGAGAAGCAAAACGACGACTTGAAGAAGAACAGAAAGAAAAACGGGAAGATTACGAAGAAAAGATGGAAGAAAGAAAAGAACAAGAAGAAAAAACTGGTAAGAAGATTAGAGGAAGAAAGCCAAAAGAAGTACCTGAAGAACCTGAGGAAGATGCAAAAGCAAACACTACTGATCCAGATAGTCGAACGATGAAAACCCGTAAAGGATTTGTCCAAGGATTCAATGGACAAATCGTTGTTGATTGTGATTCACAGGTTATCGTTGCTGAAGATATAGTCCAGGATCACAATGACAAACAACAGCAGTATCCTATGATGAAAAAAGTACATGAAAATACTGGAAGATCTCCTAAAAACGCTACTATGGATGCTGGATACTGGGATGCGGAAAGCTTGAAAGATATTTCTCTATACACGGAGCTCTATGTAGCTACTGAAAAAGACTGGAAAGAACGGAAAAAAATTCGTGAAAAATCACCACCAAGAGGAAGAATACCTAAAGATGCTACTTATAAAGAACATATGGAAAGGAAATTACGTACTAAAAGGGGCAAAGAAATCTACAAAAAGAGAAGCACCTCTGTCGAACCAGTTATTGGACAGATTAAAAACCGTGGATTAGGAAAGTTGCTACTCAGAGGATTAGAAAAAGTAAAGGGTGAATGGACTTTGATCAATCTTTCACATAATCTGTTGAAACTTTGGAAAGCAAGAACCTCAGCCTGATGGCTGAGGAGCTACTCAAAAAAAAAAAACAAATTATCGAAGATGAGTAGGAACAACAATATCGAGGATTTATCGAATTTCATGAACAACTATTTCTCAGACAGGCTCTGAAACAAGATAATAAAGCTCTTTTGAATCAATACTCTTTAGATAAAACTCGGGAATAGTATCATATTTAGAAGCACTTCCAATTAACGATTTTTCTACTTCTTCAAAATTCAAAATCTGTTTCTTATCATAATTTTTTATGGATTCACAGATCTCATATTCTGATATATTAAAATTATCTTTAGATTTATTATAAAATAAATCTGAGAATGTTATTTTATAACCTTCCTCAGTTGTTATATATTCTTTATAGCACTTTTTACAGTAATCCCCCCCTCTTTTTTCTTTGATATGCTTCGGAAGTTTAGTCATAGTTTTTCCGCATTTTTTACACTCAATTACCTTCACCATGTGATGATAATGTGTTTTGATCTTTAATAATTTTACTAGTGCGAAAATTAATTAAAACCAGTAAAGAAAAAAGTGAAAATAGTAAAGAAGGATTGTGGATGATTTTTAAATTGATTTAAACTTCCCCATGATATCCACCTTCTCCTTCTCATCCGTATCCAGCGAATCCAGCACTGTTTCAACTTCCTCTTCGGTCAGATCATACAAATCAAACACGATAGCATCGATAGTATGATCCGTCTCCCTGATTTCCTCTTCCAACCGGTCGGCCTTCTCCTTCTGCTCAAGATACTTCTCCAACTGATCCAATATGGACATCGTCTTGGTCGCGTTCTCTCAGAAGCTGGCAAAACCACCGGCTTCATCCACCGCTAACTTGATGATCCAATCTCACGATTTTAATCTTAACATTATGACTTCACCCCCTCACAAACTACTTATACCTCCCCTTTTTAGGCCACCATACAAGGGAGATAATATCATGGAAGAACCATTATGTCAGATCGAGATAACCCAGGAAAGTTCAGGCTTCAAGGCGAAGGTCCAAAGCAATAAAGGAAGATATGTGGAATTCGAAAATCAGGATATAGAAAATCTCATGGAGATGGTCTACGACGATATCCAGATGGAGATAGAAGAAGATTACTGGTAAGAGAAATTGATACCTGACTCCTTGCGGAAATTGAGAGGAGATCACTATTTCAGCATATCAACATAAATTCTCTATCAATCAACTCCTAAAAACTGTATTTCATTCTATGTAAATCCTTGAAAACTCTTTGATCCTGTAAAAATGATGGGCCAGAAATATTTACAAGAAATTAGTTAAAAAGTTTTATATACTTAAACATCAATTTTGATTAGGTGTGAATAATATGGAAATAGCTGGTTATGATCTATTAGAGGAATTACCGTATCTGGGCTTTAGTTTATGGAATCTTATATTATTTCTAGTAACTCTAGTGGTTGGCCTGATCATAGTAAAAATGGTCTCGATATCTTTAAAGAAAAATCTGCTAAAGGGCGACATCTCGAAGATACTCGCAGAGTTTTTGACTAGAGTGGTCAGGATATTGCTCTACATCTTTGTGATAGGTGTTTCTCTTTCATTCTTGGGTATAAACGTAGGGGCCGCTCTCGTGAGTCTTTCAGTGGTTCTCGGTTTTGTTTTAGGATTCGCATTAGGAGACACACTGAGCAATGTAGCGGCTGGAGTTATGATAGCAGTCACCAAACCATTCGGATCGGGAGATTATGTCGAAGTGAACGGGGAAGAAGGTAAGATAAAGCACGTCGGTATAACTTTGACTGAAATGGATAAGCCAGACAATACACATATAATAATCCCTAACAGCAGTGTCTGGGGCGGCAACATAATAAACTATACGAGGAATGAAAATAGAAGAGTGGATATCGAGACTGGAGTGAGTTACGACGATGATCTAGACTTGGCAATCGAAACTTCAATGAATGTTATCGAGTCACATCCCAATGTGTTAAATGATCCAGAACCACAGGTAAAAATAAAATCCATGGGAGATTCAGCTGTAGTGTTAACAGTAAGACCATGGGTAAAAGCAGAAGACTATTGGAGTACCTTCTTCGACCTACAGAAGGCGTTAAAAGAAGCTTATGACGAAGCTGGTCTAGAGATGCCTTATCCGCAGAGAGATGTCCACCTAGATGAAGAGTAAAATTCTTTCTTTTTCTTTTTAATTTTATCTCGACTCAGGGCTAAGACCCCTTCGTTTACGGAGGGTATAGTAGAGGAATAGAATATTCCTCATATCACTCTGAAGGTGTTCATCGTGATACAGCCCTATAATAAATGCACTTTCACTAACCTCTCTGGCACATATATAAGTAGCCCAAAGGTATGTACGGTATAGAAAGGTAAGTAAAAGAATGAAATCGACTAAAACCATCCAAGGTGGATTGGTCAATCTGACCAAAACGAAGGAAAATATACTCAACGAAGAGTATGAGAGCCTTCAGAAGCATCTTCAAGGCGAGGATGATGTAAAACTCTACTCAGCTAACAAACAACAGGCTGAAAGATATTACGACGAAATCAAAGAGGATAGAGAATATCCCATCTCTATCAGAAAGGATTTGATAGATGTTCAGAATTGTAAATCTGATGTATGCGACTATTTTGTAAATATACCTGTAAAGGGTAGGTATGGAGGTGTGAATGTACCTGTAAACACTCACGATGAAATTCCTGATGACGCTGAAATAGGCGAATCTAAGTTGTATCGTGAGGATGATATATTTTTCATCAATATATTTCTAGAAAATTTTATTTTCCTGATATCGATGGAAAACAAAAATTGTTTTCCAATAGATCACGATAAAGCTTGAGGTCGAACCTGTTGAAGAGCATGATGGTGTCCTTGGAATATACCTCGGACTCCGAAATCCTGTTGTAGGAGTTGCTCTGTCGGTGGTAGAGTCCAGCCAAGAGGTCTTCTTTAAAGGAGATACCATCAAACAGATACAGGCTCGATACTCGTATCTTAGACGACAATCTAAGAACGGTAAAAGATGGGAAGATAGGGAGTACAACAAAGTTAGAGACAAATTGCACAAGATAACTACTCAACTCGTAGAATATGCTGAAGATAACAATTTGATAGTAGTTGTCGGTGAACTTACTGAAATACAGAACCAAGATAAAGGCAGAGTGATGAACAGGAAATTGCACAGGTTTCCACACTACACTATCGGGCAGATGCTTGAATACAAATGCAAAGAGAGAGGTATAGAGTACAAGGAAGTATCAGAAGCCTATACCTCTCAAAGGTGCTGTAAGTGTGGCGAGAAAGGTGTACGAAACAAAGGAATATTCAAGTGCAACGGGACTGAGATAAACGCTGACATAAACGGTGCTTGGAATATTTCCAAGCGGGCACTCGGCAAACCTGAGATAAGGTCAATGCTCGGTGCAGGGGCATCCGTGACTATGCCCAAACTCCATAGCGATGACCTGACCTCTGCAACGCAAGTCAGAACAGCGGAGGAACCTTGTTCCTCCTGACACTCGAGTATAACCCTCGTGAAGCGGAGGAGAACCCATGAAAGGCTGGAAGCCTCTTCCTTCGAGGAATTTGCAAAATTCCTCTGTATTGCTGGAACCGTGTTCCAGCTATCTCTGGAATCTCTGATTCCAGACGATACCACAGGAAAACAGGGTTTTCCTGTTAGGTTTAGGGAGAGGAGGATGTCACTTCCTCTTTCTAGAAAGAGTTCTGTTAAGGAGTATCCTATACCTGTAGCTCCACCGGTTATCAAAACGGTGTTTCCAAACATCTTCATAGCTCTATAGCCTCTTTAGATGACCTGATCTAGAATAGT
>JAGXLF010000043.1 GCA_018334835.1 Thermoplasmatota archaeon
CCTCCAATACTTGGTTTCCTGTCCACTATCACGACCTCGTAACCTTTCTCTGCGAGATCTAGAGCAGACTGTACACCTGAGATGCCTCCTCCTATTACCATAACATCCTTCTTCATTTCTTTCATGTTGATTACCTTCAATTTTTGTGTATTATCTCGATTCTATGATCAAAAATTCAGAATCTTCGAAAAACAAAATAGGTTTGCTAACCCCTCGCATATCTTCTAGGAGATTCCACCTTATCAGGGTCATTAATTAGAAGTTGACGGCAATAGGCTTATTTAAAAATTTTCCTTTGATTTGGAAATTGAGCAGTAAAAAATAGAAAAATTATCCACTTAGAAGGTAGAAAACTCAACACCTTCGATAAAGCGAAAGGTTGATAATCTATATCTTATTATATTTCGATGGTAGAATGACCGGAATAAAGATTACCGCAGGAGATGTAGAACTAGAAGGTGAGTTGACAGATACCGGATGCGCTAAGATGATAAAAGAAAATCTACCCTACGAGTCGGGCTTTCGAACTTGGGGCGACGAGTTCTATTTTTCGATAGGTCTAGAGATGGAGTTAGACGATACCGCGAGACAGGAAGTTGAAGTGGGAACGATAGGATATTGGCCGAGCGGTGAGGCTCTAGCCATATTTTTCGGCCCAACACCCGCTTCCTCAGGAGAGAAGCCAGTGGCGGCTAGCGACGTTAACTTAGTCGGAAAAGTGGAGAACGCGGAGAAACTAAAAGATGCGAAAGATGTTGAAAAAATCAGGATAGAGAGAAGTTGAAGAGAGAAACGAGAAGAAGGCGTTTTATCCGGCTAATGTACTTGTTTCACCTATCTGCATATCACTTCGTAGGTGTAGTTCCCATATGTAATAGTGATCCTAGTAGCGACGGAGAATCTCTACTTCCATCTTCTCTTCGCTCCGGTAAAATCTAACCCTACGCCGCCTCAATCTCATCTCAAACCCATAAAAATAATAACGACCCTTTTTAATCTCTCACCATGTCCCAAGAGCAAGACTCGATGGAAGAGGATATCCGCTTGATGAAAAAATTCATCGCAGATAAAGTCGAAAAGACCAACACAGAGGGCGTAGTTTTAGGATTGAGCGGTGGTCTAGATTCGACCACTGTACTCAAGCTCTCTATAGATGCTCTCGGAAAGGAAAGGGTGCACGGCATAATAATGCCGGAGAGCACGAGTCCCAAAGAGGACATGAAAGACGCACATTGGATAGCCGATAAGTGGGATATCGAATATGATGAGTACAATATAGATCCGATATTGGAATGTTTTCCCGCAACTTCAGAAGAAAAGCTGCCCTACGCTAATTTGAAGGCTAGGATTAGAGCTTGTATAGAATATTACATTGCAAATGTGGAGAGAAAACTCGTCATCGGCACGAGCAACAAAAGTGAACTTTTACTAGGATATACGACTAAATATGGTGATAGTGCCGCAGATTTTCTTCCTATGGGGGATGTTTACAAATCAGATGTTAAAAAATTGGCTAAAAAGATCGATGTGCCGGACCGTTTTATAGAGAAAGTGCCTAGAGCGGGTCTTTGGGAGGGCCAAACAGATGAGGATGAATTGGGACATACTTACAAAGAGATAGACGAAGTCCTGAAATGCATAGAGGCACAGGAGCCTTTGAAGAAAATAGCGGAAAAGAACGGAGTTTCTGAAAGCACAGTCGAAGATGTTAAAGAGATGATCCATAATTCAGTCCATAAACGAAAGTTTCCGACGGTCTTGAAACTCAGAAGCAGAACTATAGGCTTAGATTGGAGAGAATTCACTCAATAGTGGGTAAAAAGATACCATGGTTGTTATATTGTTGGCGGGTATGCCGGGGGCCGGAAAAGAGGAATTTCTGAAGATAGCTAAAGAGAGGGACTACGATGTCGTGAGGATGGGAGATGTGGTTAGAGAGCAAGCTGAAAAGGTAGATCTCTCCAAAACAGAGGAAAAGATAGGTGAATTTGCCGATAGAGAAAGAAAAGAACATCATCAGGGGATCTGGGCGGATAGAACATTATCTAGAGTTCGAGAGGAAAAAACGATCATCGATGGGATAAGAAGTTTAGAGGAAGTAAATATATTTAGGTCGGAACTTGAAAAAGATGTTCCTATCGTTGCGATCCACTCCTCTCCAAAGACAAGGTTCGAAAGATTAAAAGATAGAGGAAGAGAAGACGCACCCCAGACACGAGAAGAGTTCCACGAAAGAGATAAAAGAGAGCTGGACTGGGGGTTAGGAAGGATAATAGCTAGAGCCGACTATATAATTGTTAACGAAGGTTCTCTATCGGAATTGCAGAAAGAAGCTGAGGACGTTTTGGATACCATAGAGTCAGAACGATCTAGATAACTTGACTTTTCCATACAAAAGGTTTTTAAGATAGAGCTCTCAATTACTTCCGATATATGGCTAAGAGATGGAACGAAGATGACGATGATCTCGATATCGATCTAGAATTTGATCGTGTCGAATACATGAAGAAGGAGATTAACAAAGGGAAATCGACGCTAGTTGCTGTAGCGATCGCTCCTATTTTCGCATTGGTGAGCATGTCGGTCTTCAACCTGACTATGCATTCGTTAATCAGCCTTGTTACTGGGATGCTTGGACTGATATTTTTAAAGCCGATTTATGATATATTGAATATCGACATCGATAAGATCGACAAAAAAGGATGGGTAAAGAACGGCGGAGTCTATTTTTTGACGCTCTTGGCGGTTTGGATAATCCTGATGAATCCACCTTTTGGTGATTTCGCCGATCCGCAATTAAATGATGTATGGGTAGAAGTCGACATCAACGATAATGGTGAATGGATACCGGTGGAAGATGTAAATACCACAGATGTGGAAGAAGGGAAGTCTTACCCGATAAGGATAGTCGCAGAAATAACCGATAATGACGCCATAAACGAAAATAGTGTTAAAATTAATTTCGAGAATGAAGGATGGAAAAACATGACAAAAATTGACACCCATCTCTATGCTTTTGATCCCGACATTACAATAGAGAGCGGTACCCATAATTATGAGTTTAGAATCCGTATGGAAGACATGAAGGGGAACAGTAATTCTGTGAACGTGGATCACAAATTCACCTTAGAAGCATCATAATAATAGAAGATCAGTTTCATTTCACCTCCCAAAGTATTTTATAGCTTCTTAGATTTTTCTCTATAAGACACTCATGTCAGACGAAATAGTATTGAAAGTCAAAGAAGCACCTCAAGAGGATATCGGGAGGAACAGAGCACGGTTAGGTGCTAAAACGAGGATGAAATTAGGAGTGGAAGTAGGCGACGTGGTCAAAATAACTGGAGAAAAAGAAACCGTCGCTAAGGTCTTTAGATTGTCATCTGAGGACAAAGGTGAAAAGATAATCAGAATAGACGGTCTCGTTAGAAAGAATGCGAAAGTATCGATGGGGGATAAGGTAGAAATCAGTAAAGTTACAGTGAAGGAAGCAAAAAAAGTGGTTATAGCTCCTGTTATAGAGGAAGGAAACAGGCTGAAATTTGGAGATGGCATCGATTCTTACGTGAAAAAAAGGCTTCTAAAACGTCCTATCTTAGCAGGAGATGCGATAGTGGTACCGGGTATAGCTCTCATGGGGGGTAGTGTACCCTTCATGGTGATCTCAACCAATCCTGTAGAACCTGTGGTCATATCCGATGAAACAAAAGTAGTCGTAAAGGCGGAACCCGTCAGCGAAAGCGAAGTCATGGCGACGACCCGTGTAACGTATGAGGACGTGGGAGGACTAGATGAAGAATTGAAAAGAGTTAGAGAGATGATAGAACTTCCTTTGAAGCATCCAAAACTTTTTGAGAGGCTCAGCATAGAGCCACCTAAAGGCGTTTTACTTCACGGACCTCCTGGAACCGGGAAAACTTGGATCGCTAAAGCGGTAGCTAACGAAGCTGGCGCTAATTTCTTATCGGTACAGGGACCGGAGATTATGTCCAAATATTATGGACAGAGTGAGGAAAAATTGAGAGAGAAATTTGAAGAGGCAAAAGACCAATCACCTTCCATAATATTCATAGACGAACTCGACTCTATCGCCCCAAAAAGGGACGATGTGAAGGGCGAAGTAGAACGGAGAGTCGTCGCCCAGCTTTTGACTCTGTTGGACGGGCTCACACAGAGAGGGGAAACGATAGTGATCGGGGCTACCAACCGTGTTGGCGCTATCGATCCCGCTTTGCGAAGACCAGGTAGATTTGACAGAGAGATAGAGATCGGTCTACCCGATCGGAATGGAAGAAAAGAGATACTCCAGATACATACAAGAGGGATGCCAGTAGCAGAAGACTTTGAGCTTTCCCAACTTTCTGAATTCACCCATGGTTTCGCTGGCGCAGACCTAGAATCACTAGTTAAAGAAGCGGCTATGCGTGCCTTAAGAAGATATTTGCCCGATATAGAGATGGGAGAACCGATACCGAGTGAAGTGCTTGAAAAGATGGAAGTTAAAGAGAAAGATTTTCTAGAAGCTCTCCGAGAGATAGAACCAAGTAGCTTAAGAGAGATAATGGTAGAGATCCCTCAGGTCTCGTGGGAAGACGTCGGGGGGCTAGAAACCATAAAAGAAAAACTAAAAGATTCAGTAGAACGACCTATATCAGATCCAAAATCTTTCGTAGAGATGGGTATCGAACCTCCGAAGGGAATACTACTCTACGGACCCCCTGGAACCGGGAAAACTCTTCTAGCTAAAGCGATCGCCAATGAAAGCAACGCTAATTTCATATCCGTAAAAGGTCCTGAGGTACTTTCCAAATGGGTTGGAGAAAGTGAAAAGGCTATCAGAGAGGTTTTCAAAAAGGCTCGTCAGACCGCACCTTCCGTCGTATTTTTGGACGAACTCGATGCACTAGCACCGAAGCGAGGTGGAGGAGGAACTGATGGGGCTACTGATAGAGTGGTCAACCAGCTTTTGACGAGCCTAGATGGGATAGAAAGAACTACCGACATAGTGGTCCTTGGCGCAACTAATCGACCCGATAGGATAGATAATGCTCTTTTGAGAGCCGGAAGATTTGATCATAGACTATCGGTACCCGTGCCTGATAGAGAAGCTAGAGAAAAAATATTTGCAATCCATACTAGAGATATGCCTCTCGAAGAGGACGTGAATCTGGATCATCTAGTAAATGTTACAGAATCTTATGTAGGGGCAGATATAGAATCCCTCTGCCGAGGAGCAGGTTTGAAAGCGATAAAGGATGATTCTAGGAAAGTCCGGATGGAACACTTTGATGAAGCTATTAAGGAAGTAAAGCCTTCGGTGGATGATGAAGTTAGAGAGATGTACGAAGAATGGGAAGAAAATATGGAAAAAAGCGTTAATAAGAAGAAAGATTTTAATGGTGTCGACCTATATCGGTAATAATAAGTAGAATAAAATATTTGAAAAAAAGGAGGTAAATAATATGAGGATGTTCGTTACCGAATTGCGAGGCAAAACCGTGATGACCAACGATGGACAGATACTAGGTAAAATAGACAATTTCGTGATAGATACAGATACCGGAAACATCAAACATGTTTTGGCCACACCCGCTGAAGAGATAGAAACCGAATTATTCGAAACCGATGCCGAAGAAAGGTTGGTTTTGCCTTATGAAGGGATGAAGGCTGTAAAAGATGTAGTCGTGATGGAAAATATAAGCATGGATTGAGCAAAAAAAAGAGTTCACTACCTACTTAATTATCCCCCTTGTCTAAGACACCTGAGAGAGGGAGGTTTACCCGCTATTCGGTAGTTGGAGTTCATAGAAAAGAAGTATTGAGTTGATCGATCTATGGAAAAAAGCGTTAAAGATAGACTGCGAAAACTAGGAGTTAAACCTACAAAGGGTCTTGGACAGAACTTTCTTGAAGAAGGAAACATTGCTAAAAAGATAGTCAAACACGCGAATATAACAAAATCAGATAAAATCCTAGAGATCGGTCCAGGATTAGGTGTTTTGACAGACTATATAGTAGAAAGAGCTGGAAAAACGATTTTAATAGAAAAAGATAAGGGCTTAACGAGTTATCTTGAAGGGAGATATTCGAACTATGAAATAGAGATCATCCAAGGAGACGTTTTGGAAGTCGAACTACCTGATTTTGACAGTGTAGTGTCCAATCTTCCATTTAGTATATCATCCCCTGTCACTTTCAAACTTCTCAAATGTGATTTTAAGGTCGGAATATTGACCTACCAACAACAGTTTGCAGAGCGTATGACCGCCAAAGTAGGAGAGAAAGAATACTCTAGATTATCTGTGATGGTCTCAGTCTACGCTGAGGTAGAAAAATTATTCAATATATCTAAAAAAAGTTTTCACCCTCCTCCAAAAGTCGATGCTTCGGTGATCAGATTGATTCCCTCTAAACCTGACTTTGATCTAAAGAACCAAGAGATTTTTTCCAAAGTTGTAAAAGAACTTTTCAACTACAGAAGAAAGAAGATCAAGAACGCCCTTAAAACTGGATTAGATGTGAAAGCTGAGAAAGTCCCTTATAGGGATAAAAGAGTCGGAAATCTATCACCTGAACAGATAAATGAAGTCGTAAACCATCTGATAGAAAAAGAATCTCTTGAAGAAGGTATCTCTAAAGATTAGTATTCCATTCTAGAAATCACTCAAACTCTATACCACATTTTGGACAGACATCGTCTTCCTGTCCAACCTCTACACCGCACTCCGGGCAGACAAAGGTGGATTCATCCAATGGAGTACCGCACTTCCTGCAGAATTCATCTTCTTCTTTCACATCACTTCCGCATTCGGGACATTGGTTCTTCGTGATGAGTTCTACACCACAATTAGGACAATAGAAGTCTTCTTGACCGCCTTCAAAACCACATTCGGGACAAGTTTTTACGATCTCAGACTTTTGCGTTTCGTTTGTTTCTCGGTAGTTCTCATTTTTAACTCTCTCTTCATCTTGTTTTTCAACTTTTCTCTCCGTTGTACCAAAGGCATCTCTAGATTCTTGTTGATCTCCTAAAAGATCCGAAAAGCGTTCCTTTATCTCCTTAGGAGGACCTTCCTTCTTATCGATATTTTGTCCCGCGATCAGACCGGCACCTTCTTCACCTTTGATACTTTTTTTACATTTTATAGAATACTTAAGCGCCCGGGTGTAATCTTCGTCGTCAAAGTATTTTTCCGCTTTTGTGTAATACTTCTCGGCATCCTTTCCATGATCATGTTCATCTAAAAGGTCTCGCGCCAACTTCATCTCAAATTTTGATTCAAGAAAATTATCTGGAAGGCTTTCAATTTTTTCTTTCTGCTTTTTCAGCTCTCTTCTTTTACGAGCTGCATCCCCACTTTCTTTAAATTCTACTTTGTCTAATTCATCCACAGTATAAGCTTTTTTCAAACCTTCTTCATCATTAGAATCACTCAAGTTCGTTTTTCCTGCAGAAAGGTCGTCGTTGGCCTTCGCAGCTAGTTTTTTAGCCTCAGATAACTCACCTTTTTCGAGTGCTCTTTCAGCTTTATTGACCATCTCGTCAGCCTTTTGAACATCTTTCCCCTTTTGTTTCATCAACCTCATGACCCCTTTTGTCCTTCTAACTCTATTGTAAGTCTCATTCTCGGGAGGCAATTCTTTTTTCTTTTTTATTTTCTTTAATCTTCTTTTTTTAGTCCTTTCTAAGTAAAAATAAGCAGACAAAGAAAGAATAGCAAATATTATTATACTTATTATTATCAGTAAAGCGGTGTTCATGCTACTTATTTAAAAGATATTGCCAAGTTGATATAAGTCTTTCGGAAAAAAATGAATAAAACGAGTTATCCATTCATGATAAAATTTTTCTGAAATCCATATTCTCTCTAGTTATCCTTGGATTTTCATGGATTTAAATCCATGACTTCCAGCTCTCAAAAGTATTTTATAATATTGAGGGTATGACTTCATAAAAGGTGGTGTAGATCCCCGACGTAGAAAAGTTAAAAGAAGAAAAGAATATCTCTGCACTTAATGAACATATCTTGCATGCTGACACTAAAGTGAGAGAAAAGTCTGTAAAAGCGATCAGTGAATTGATAGATAAGGGGATATATGATACTTCGACTTTGGAACCTCTCGAGAAGGCTCTACAAGATGATGTTGAATATCTACGTGGTCACGCCGCTGAAGCAATCTATAAGTTGGCACAACACGATATATATGATAGCTCCTCCTTGGAATCGTTGATTTCTCTTCTAGATGATGATGACGAATATGTGCGGGGTACTGCTTCTAAAGCGATAAGAGGATTAGCTGAAAGAAAAATTTACGATCTAAAATCGATAGAAAAATTGAATAAGAATCTGAGGAATGAAGACAAATTCGTCAAATGGAATGCGTTAAGGGCAATTGAAGTTCTAGCCAAACACGGTGTTTGCAAACCTTCGACCTTGGAAGAAATTTATCACATTTTAGACGATCCGGATGAGGAAATAAAAAACGTTGCACTTCACATATTGCGAAGTATGACAAGAAAAGGCATGACTGACGAGGAAGCTGTAGAGGAGATAAGAAATTTGCTTAGCGGATCGAGTAGCGAAGTGAAACAGAATGCCGCTAAGACGATAGAGACTTTATCGAAAAATAAGATTGACGTTTCTCTGGTTATTGGAAAGTTGAACAGACTTTTGAGAGAGATAGATGAGAAAACCTGTGAGGCGGCCGCTTCAGCCCTCATATCGGCTTTCGAGAATGGTTATTACGAGAGAAGAACTATCAAAATCCTGAGTAAAATATTGCTAGATGAGGATGATAAAAAAAGAAAAAAACTGATGGCTAAAAATCTCTTGAATTTCGCTGAAAAGGGTTTAATGGATGAAGCTTCTTTAAATCCTTTAAATCGATTGGTAGACTCTAGTGACGAAGAGTTGAGTAAAATTGCAATAAAGACTATGACCTTAATGGCGATGAACGGTATCAAGTCAGATAAAATAGTGGAGATTTTGAACGAGACGCTCGAAGATGGGAACAAAGAGACAAAAAAAATTTCGGCTAGGTCCATTAAAAAACTCGCTGGAATGGGTATATGTAATTCTGAGTCTATAGATCCATTGTTCGATCTCCTAAAGGATGAGCAAGACGAGGTAAGGGAAAAAGCAATGGAAGCTATAGAATTCATAACTATAGAAAATGCCTATGATGAATCTGTCCTTGATAATGTTATCTATGCCCTACAGGACAAAGACAAATTTGTTAAAATATCGGCCGTTTCTACTCTGAAACACCTCGCCGAGCAAGGGATCTCTGCAGAAGAATCTGTAGGATATTTAAACGACTTTCTTCGGTCAGAAGATAAGGACCTGATAGAAAGAACCTTGGTGACTTTTTCTGTACTAGCTGACCAAGATATATATAATGAAAAAACTATAGAATGCCTTCATGAATTGGTTGATGATCCAGAATACAGCATAAGAAAAAAAGCTCAAAACCTGATTGAAATAGTTGAAGAAAAGTGATACAAGAAAAGACCTTCATTATAGCTAATACTAACGTAAATAGCATGGAGAGAGAACGTTCAAGCCAAGCTAGAGAAACCTCTGCTCTTTTCTAAGGGGCTCTTGACCGGGCTCGTTCCCTTCCTTCAGAGGAAATCTCTGAAACGACTTCCCCTTAATCTAATGTTTTTTTACCGTGATTTCGATAGACGAAACGTTTGTCGTCCCATCGCCTTCATCGTTCTCCAACTGTTCAGTTTCAGTTAGTATATCCGTGATCTCTGCATCGTCTAAGAAGCGGTTCTTTGCTATCTCCGCAATATCTACGGCTTTACTTATAGCTCTTCCGCGTGCTTTTATTACCGCTTCTTCGCTTCCACTACTAAACTGGGTCATCAGCGCCATCACGTAACTCATCGTTTCCTTACTTCCAACAAATATAGTATTTTCATCGTCCATGTTCGTAGCCTCCTTTTTACTGTGGGCATCCTAAGTAGTCGGTAGTATTAACTATTTCGGGTCAATCGGCTTTTTCTTTCTTGTAAATGAGGGTAAAGTAGCAAATGCTTCTCTCTTTAGAAAAAAGAAGACCAAAACCAAAAACTAGCTGATTAATTCTCCCACAAAAAAGGAAAAAATGTAAATCAAGTTAGAAAATTCGATGGGAAAAAGAGGCTAATCTCCAAAGGATAGAGAACTTTCTAGGTAGTCTTGCCGACCTAGTTAGCGGTTCAACAGATGCAGGGACACCTGTTGTTCTGCCTAAAAACTTCATACTGTGAATCAAGAAACAAGTTCTTCTTTTTTGTCCTTGCTCCATCCTTTGATTTCAGCTTCTCTTTTAAGAGCTTTGCTTTTATCTTCCAATTTTTCCATATAGATCAATTCGCAAGGTAATCTACTTCTCACGTATTTACTCCCCTTTCCTGCTCTGTGCTGTTCTAACCTTCTTTTTATATCTTTAGTAATGCCTGTGTAAAGAGAATCGTCCGAAAGCCGAAGGATGTATAGGTACCACATCGTAAACCAATTCTCTTCTTTTTTTAAAATGTTTTACCTTTTCCCCAGGAAGATCACATTTAAGGGTACTAAAAGTTCAGTGCAAAAATCAATCATTCCAACCATTACCTAGAATGTAACGAGAACAAAAAATCTTAAAATAGCTAATCTAAATTTAACATATATTAAAACTAAAACATTCTCTTTGAGAATTCCCATCGTTTTTTACTAAACAAAGACTCAAGTGTTTTCTAAATCCACTTTACCATCCGGTTGTACAAATTATGAAGATCATCAGCCTCTTCAACCCAATGTTCTTTCCCGTCGAGTGTGATTTCTTTCTTCCAAAGAGGGACAAACTCCCTAAATTTTTCTAAACAACTGACACAGGCCTCGATGGCCTTTTCTCTATCAGGGGCACTAACGATAATACCCATAACGTTCTCTCCAGCTTCAAGGATACCGATTCTTTGAACGAGCACTATTCTATTTATCTCAAACTCTTTCAATGTTTCATCCTTTACCCTCTTCATCTCATTCCTTGTCATACCTTCATATATGCGCACTTCCAATTTTTGGACATCGACTCCATCTCTCTCTTTTTTAACAACATCACTGAAAGCCATCACGGCCCCGGTATTATCCTTAACCACGCTTTTTTTCAATTCTTCAAGATCAAAGTCCTTCTCTTCCAATATAATCTGGCTTTTCATCAACCGAACTACTTTGATTAAGATATTTTAAGTTAATGATTAATTACTAATATAATTATTTATAAATATAATTTAGTTAGATGATTCAATTAGAGTTTTTGAGGAGATATAATTCACCCTCCCTTTAGAATTCCAAAAAAATATATAAAGACGTAATCCTATATTGATAACATGAGGAATATTGGATGAGGGAAAAAATATTAACTATCACATATTGTATTTTTCTACTGATCGGCGGATTGATGGTTATTTCAGAAGGGAGAGCGCCACCAAAAGAAAAAAGTTTCTTTTCAGAGACATCAGAAGCTGAGGAACAAAATTCGTTAAATCCAATTCACCAGTTAGGCATCTCAAGAGAGAGTTCCCTCGTTGGTTTTACTGAAGGCATAAAGAATTTCCTTGGATGGGCAGGATCTAATATCCAAGATTTCCTTGGATGGGCAGGATCTAATATCCAAGATTTCCTTGGATGGGCAGGATCTAATATTCAGAATTTTCTAGGATGGGTAGGCTCCAATATAGACGAGCACGGTCCCGGTTATGGTAGGGGGACAATCGCTTTCTTTCTTGTTATTGTATTAATTGTGGTCTTTTACGCAACAATCCATATATGATAACGGAAAAATATTTAGCTCTGAGATGAAGAGTTAAACGAAACCTAAGCCTGTTAGGTTTAGCTCTTTTCAATATTTATGACGGTAAAACACAACCGAAGATAATAGAACCTCGCACTAAAAGCTGGGGGTGGGATTCGAACCCACGGAAAACCGCTCTGCAGGCGGTCACATTAGCCACTCTGTCACCCCAGCAGGGAATTGAAAATAAAAGAAAGAACGCTATAACTTTTGTGGTTCAACTTCGAAGTTTGAGAGCCGCCTGATAAGTATTTTCCAGGAGAGATAATACTGTTGTAGGTCCAACTCCACCAGGAACAGG
>JAGXLF010000044.1:0-5550 GCA_018334835.1 Thermoplasmatota archaeon
CAGTGTTTTATGGGAGGTCTTCGAGTTTTTGGTAGATAGTTTCTTTGGAACAAGTTTACAACCGAGTCTGCAAAACACAGTTTACGATATGATTGCTAATACGATAGGGGCTTTTTTTGCCCTTCTAATAGCTAGCCTTCGAACTCCGTTTGAAACTTTTACTAAAGTTTTGTATCATAAAGAAGGAAAGAACTTTGCCGATATCTCGCTTCCATCTCTTGAAGAAAAGAACTCAGGCGATACCTTGCTTCCATCCCCTAAGACCCTTTTCAGTACCGTTGGAGTTCTCGGTATCCTTTTCAGTATCATAGGAATACTTATTTTCCTCATTTCCCTTAGACCTCACATTCCTTCACGGATGGATCTGCTTTTTTCTTTGATTTCTATATTGTCGATCAGCATTTTATTTGTCATTTTTATATTGTCGATCAGCGATTTATGGGAGACCTTTGAATGCATATTAGATAATATCATAGAAAAGAAAAGAACTTAACCGATATATCGCTTCTATCACTTTGCTATAGCTCTTGTAGTCGTCATTTCTTTCTTGACGTTTAGCTAGCTTACTATTCACATTTCAGAGCAATTCGAAGAGATCTTTACTTTATCTATTTCAAACATTTGAAAAGACAATATGGGGGACAAAAGTTTTTACAAATTGAAATTTTAGCACAGGTCCAATCTTTCAGAAACTATATAAGTTAAAAACGATTAACTAGTGAACGATGTCACTGAAAGATATTATAGATTATGTGAAGGGACAAGGTGCTACCTACTGCGACATAAGAAAAGAGAGATGGGAGACAACAAACCTGACATTGAAAGACGGAGAGATGGAGAAGGTGACCAGTGGAAACGAAGAAGGTGCAATGGTAAGGGTTCTGTACAACAATGGATGGGGGAACATTGGTACTTCTGATCTTTCTAGTTTAAAGAACGCTGCTGAAAGAGCGATCTCCATGGCTAAAAACAGCAATGAGTACAAAAAAGAGAAGACTGGAATGGCAGATGTTGAAACACACGAAGAAGAAGTCGAGATGCCCATGGAGGAGAACTTTTTAGACGTATCTACTGAGGAAAAAGTTTCCTTTCTCAAGGATCTAGAAAAAAAACTAGAGAAGGACTTCGTCAGGTCTACAGAATTGAGATATATCGACCGTTTGGTCGATAAAGAAATAGCTACTAGTGACGGCACTCAGGTGAATATGAAGATCCCCAGAATAGTAACTTATTTGATAATCACCGGTAAGAGCGATACCATACAAAGAGCTAGTGAAGGCATCGGAGGTACCGGAGGATATGAACTGACTGACAGAGCGTATGAGAAGAAAGACGTTGTTCTAGACCGCTTAGAAACTCTACTAGAAGCTGAGACGCCGCCCAGTGGAAAGATGTCGCTGATCATGGATCCGCATCTCACTGGAGTTTTCTCCCACGAAGCCTTCGGGCATGCGGCGGAGAGCGACCTCGTATCTACAGGGAACAGCTGTCTTGAAGGAAAGATTGGAAAGAAAGTCGCTTCGGATATAGTCACAATAAAAGACGACCCGACCATGGACGGCTACGGCTCTTTTCCTTTCGATGACGAAGGAACTAAAGCAAGGAACAGAACTTTGGTGAAAGACGGTATCCTGAACGATTTTATACTGGACAGAGAGAACGCTTGGAAACTAGACATGGAAGCAAATGGAGGAGCTAGAGCCGAAGACTTCAGAGTGAAACCCTTGGTCAGGATGAGCAACACAATCATGGAACCCGGCGACATGGAATTCGACGAATTAGTAGAAGAAGTGGACAAAGGTGTTTATGCTAAATCTTCAGGTGGAGGACAGGTAAATACCGGTGAAGGTACCTTCCAGTTCAATGCGCAGGAGGCCTATCTCATAGAGGACGGAGAGATCATCAAACCTTTGAGAGATGTGAGTTTCAACGGATTTACATTGCAAACACTTCAAAACATAACAGGGATAACGAAAGAGATGGATACTGGCATAGGACACTGTGGGAAAGGACAGACCGCTGCAGTTACTGATGGCGGAGGGAATGTTTTGATCTCTGAAGTAACGGTAGGTGGTAGAGAATGAACGGAAAACTGGTCGAGAGCGTTAAGAAAGCTCTAGAGTTGATCGATAAGAAAAATTTAGCCGGAGATGTTTTCGGTGTAAAGGAAAGAAATATCAGTTATTCCATCAAGAAGGGAGAGTTATCGGAAAGTTCAGAATATGAAGATCTTGGACTGGGCATTAGAATAATCAAAGATGGGAAAATCGGATTCGGTTATTGTACCCCCGGCAAAGAAGAGAAAGGCGTCAGGAGAGCCGAAGAACTCTCCAATATCTCACAAAAGCTTGATCTGGGACTGCCTGAAGAAGAAGATATACCCGAGCCGGAAATCTTCGACGAGAAGGTTGAAGATTCCTCCTTAGAAGGCGAAGGAGCAGAATTCACTCAGCAGGTGATAGATGGAGCTAAAGACCTAAAAGACGATATAATACCAACTAGAGGGAGCCTGTCGATAAGTGTTGGATCCAAAGTGATTGGTAACACTCACGGTGTATTCTTAAAACAAAGAAATACCGCCGTGTCTACAGGTGTTCTAGCAACTATACCAGGGGATGAGACATCAATAAACGCTGGTGAATCCAGGTTCTCTAGAAGGATGGACCTCGATTTTGCCGATATAGGGAAAACTGCGGCGGAAAAAGTAGATTCTTTGAGAGAGAAATCAGAACTTCCGAAAGGAGAAATTCCTATAGTGATGAATCCAGATGCCTTCGGGATGCTCATGTGGTTCGGTATAGTTCCTGCGATAAACGGAGAAAACATCAGAAAAGGTAAATCCGTCTATGAGGGAAGAAAAGGAGAAAAAGTGGCTTCTGAAGAACTACTCATGAAAGACGATCCTACCATGGATTGGGGAATCGGAAGCAGCCCCTTCGACGACGAAGGTGTGCCGAGCAGAACAGTCTCGATAATCGAGGACGGCATACTCGCTCGCTTCATATATGATCTTAAGGAAGCGATAAAGAGCAATACCGAAAGCACTGGGAACGGTATGAGAGGAGGATTTAAAAATCCGCCAGACATATCAGATAGAAATATCGTACTGCGTGGTGAAGGTAAAAAGAAAGACGAGCTTCTGCCGGACCAAGGTATTCTTGTTGATGGCGTTATGGGCGCACACACTCTCAATCCGGCTAGTGGAGATTTCAGCGTAGTAGGAACACCAGCCTGGTTGGTCGAGAACGGAGAGATCAAAGGAAAAGTAGAAGGAGCGATGATTTCAGGCAACTTACCAGAGGTATTAGAGTCGATAGAACTTGCGGACGACTACAAGAAATCTCACGCATCTATCGGCAGCAGAGATATAAAGATGGACCTTCCCTCAGCACGATTTAATGACGTGACCGTATCAGGTAAGTGAAAAAACCTATTCCTCTTCATCTTTTTCCCGTCTCTTCCTCACCATTTTTCCCTCTCATGCCTAGACAGCTAGCTGTGATTTTATTTACAGGGTGAAGTATGATCACTTTTTCAACCTACCTGTCAACCAGTCGAGATATCTTCAACTTCGTCTTTTTCCTCGATAGTTCGTTCTTTCCATCTTCCAGTTCTGAAGTATAGATAGGAGAGTCCAGTTATCGTAATATTGCTCAAGGTCATTCCGATCCACACACCTACGATGCCCAAGTTTAGACCTATTCCGAATACAGGGAATGCTATGAAATAGGAAAATCCAAGCCTCAATACCAATATCCTGGTCAAAGAGAAGGACATAGCTGCTTTGGTATGACCAGTACCTCGATAGGTGGAATCAAATATCCTGAACCATCCAAAGAACGGTATCGATATCACGAAGATAGATATGAACCTAGATGCTTCGCTGACCACAGCACCGAATTGCTCCACTTCACTTTCATCGAGGAAAAAAGCTACCATCGGTTCTCTTATTAGATAGATAACTATCGCTATGGTGACCATTATAACTCCAGATACCATCAAAGTCTTATGGACGATCTGTTCCGCTCTCGACTGCTGTTGAGCACCAACATTCTGTCCGACCATCGTGGTAGCCGAGCCTGCAAATCCCCAAATACCTAGATTGATCATCTGGATAACCCTTTGACCTACCCCATACGAGGAGATAGCGACTGTTCCAAAGGAAGAGATCATCGCTATCAATCCGACGAATCCGAGAGAACTACCCACTCTTGCCACAGAGGCTGGAAGCCCGATATCAAATATCTTCTTCACCCATCTTAATCTTAGTTTTATGTCTCTTAGCGAGAGTTTGATATCTACTTTACCGGTGAACAGCATGTATCCACCTATAACAGCAGCGACCCCTCTAGTACTTACAGTGGCTATTGCTGCTCCAGCAACACCCATCTGTGGGAACGGACCGATACCCAGGATCAAAAGAGGATCAAGTATGACATTAAGAACAACACCAACACCCCTGATATACATGGGGGTTTTCATATCTCCCGTTCCTCTAAGAATGAATCTAAAAGCGATGAAAGTGAACATCAAGGGGGCTCCGGCAAATATTATTCTAACATAGGTCAAAGCTAGAGGATAAACATCCGGATCGGCTATAACCTTCATCACAGGTCCAGACACCAATAGACCTATCACGGCTCCCACAGCACTTATCACAAAAAGTAAACCAAATACCTGGCCCGCTGCCTCATTGGCTCTTTCATCCCCTCCAGAACCGGTATGTTGAGACACTAGCGAAATACCTGCAGTAGCCAATCCCATCCCCAAAGCATTCAATACCATAACCAGGGGAAAAGCCGTTATCGGAGCCGCTACAGCCTCGGTACTCACCCTTCCTAGCCAAAAAGTATCAGCTAGATTATAGGCTGTCTGTAACATACTCCCCAAAACCACAGGCCACGCTAGACTGAGTAATGTAGGGATGATCTTCCCGTTTAGGATCTTTTCTCTTCTTTCTTCTTTAGATCCTCTCATTCTTTATCCAAATCTCCCTCTTTCATCAGATCATTTTTTATTATGATATCAAGGGCCCCTCGAACATTTTCTGAAACGTCACGATCCGTAGAGATCTGTCTAGCTCTTGCCCCATCGATAGCAGATAAGATGATTGTAGCTGTCCTATCAGGATCGATTTTTTCCCTGAACTTTCCCTCCTCGATTCCCTCTTCTATTATTTCTTTGACTGTCTTCCGGATGAACTCGTCGTTTTTTGTTATCTGTTCTCTGTACTTTTCGTTGTAGGGGGCCTGAGATCTGAGTTCTAAAAGTGCCGTATGGAATCTCTCATGGGTATCTCCATCTTTGATCCCAAAGAGCATATTATCGATCAAACCGTTCAGTTTATCCACGGGGTCGTCGGTATCCGGTATCATTTTCTCTTCGAAACCTTCTAGTAAAAATCTGATGAAATCGACCATGAGGTTTTCCTTTGTTCCGTAGTGATAATGAAAAGTAGATTTGCACTTATCAGATTCGGCGGCTATTTTCTCCATGGTCACATCTGCATAACCGTGTTTACAGAGAGCCTGGAAAGTCGCTTTCATGATG
>JAGXLF010000044.1:6138-12018 GCA_018334835.1 Thermoplasmatota archaeon
CATCCTCACCACGACCACTGCGATCCGGACACATTCGAGAATATGATGAGCGAAAAGACAACGGTCGTTGCTCCTGAAAACTGTGGTGAAAAAATAGAACATGATTTCACCAGCATTCAACCAGGAGAAACTTCATCTTTCGATGGCATAGAAATCGAAGCTACCCATGCTTACAATTTTAAAAGGAAAAGAGAATCAGGTGAACCGTTCCATCCCAAAGGAGAAGGTGTAGGCTATCTGATAACTATTGGTGAAAAAACGATCTATCACGCTGGTGATACGGAAAATATCCCAGAGATGAAAGAGATTGAAGGAGTTGGTATCGCTTTTTTACCAATCGATGGGACCTATACTATGGATATCGATGAAGCGATAGAGGCTGCGAAAAAGATCGACCCTTACATGGTCATACCTTTCCATGAGAGAGACGCGGATCCAGAAAAATTCAAGAGTGAACTGGAAAGCAAGAGCGATATAAAAGTTAAAGTGCTGGACCAAGGGGAATCATTACAACTGTAGACGATAGGACCGTTTTTAGATACGCACCGTAATACTAATTACGGAAGTAGAACTTAAAGAAAATGAGCGGATAGGTGTTAAAATGAAAGCTATAATTGTGTATTATTCACAGACCGGTAATACTGAGAAAGTTGCAAAAGAGATAGCTAAGACACTTGATAAGAAAGGTGCAGATGTGAAAACAGTATCTATCGAAAGAAGTCTAAAAAAATCCTACGATGAAAATGTAGAGGATGCAAAAAAAGAAGAAAAGGCCAAGATAGAAGAGGCGCAGACAGATCTAAGTGATTTCGATATGTTGTTCATCGGGACCCCAGTCTGGTGTGGAAAACCAGCTACTCCAGTCAACGCTTACATGGATCAGTGTGGAAGACTAGACGGCATAAAAATAGTTCCTTTCTTAACTCACGGTGGGGGCGGACCTAGCGTGACATTTGATAAGATCAAGGATGAGTTAGAACCAAAAGGAGGGAACATTGTTGAAGAGTTATCTTTGAGTTCCGAAGAAGTCGATTCCAAAACTGGGAAGGAAAAAATAGAGAAACTTATCTCTAGTGTGGCGTGATCAATTTCGAATTCCAACGAATTTCAGAGGGGTATCAAAGTGTTGGAAAAACACGATATAGAAAATATCATCTCGGGTAAAAAAGACTGGATGGATAAGGAACTTCTCGAGAGACTTGCTGAGGCACCTCTTGAGTGCATCGAAAAACAATTTCCTCATTTTATATATTCCATTTCATCTCTTGATTCAGTAAAAAGACCTAAAGAACAGCATCCGATATTTTACGGCTGTTTTGACTGGCATTCTGCAGTACACAGTCACTGGAGCCTTGTTCGACAGATCAGATTGATCGAAGAACATCCACTAAAAAATGAAATAATAAGGAAACTCGAAGAGAGTTTTTCAGAAGAAAAAACTAAGAAAGAACTAGCCTACTTCGAAGATAACGAAGATTTTGAGAAACCATATGGATGGGCTTGGTTCATGTCTCTGATAGCTGAACTACATCTCTGGGAAGATGAGCGAGCTAGTCAGTGGGAAAAAACTCTTTCACTCTTAGAGGACAAATTATTAGAGCTAATCGAACATAGATTTTTAGAACAGAAATGTCCGTTGAGAGTGGGCACGCACGGAAATTCGGCCTTCGCTTTACAAAGAATCCTCGATTATTCCAGAGTTAAAGGTGATGAACAGTTAGAAGAAAAAGTAAAGGAAAAGTCCATAGAGTTCTTCCAAAAAGACGAAGATGCACCTGCAGAATTCGAGCCGATAGGATGGGATTTTCTTTCTCCGACTCTCATTGAAGCGGACCTCATGCGTCGAATTTTAGATAAAGATGAATTTTTAGGATGGTTCAACAATTTCTTACCAAATCTCGATAGTACCGCTTCAATTCTAAAGCCAATAGAAGTCGACCTCGATGAGTTGATGAAATATCATCTAGTAGGCCTGAATATCTCAAGAAGTTGGTGTTTAAGTGGTATAGGGAGTTATCTCCCTAAGAACCACGATTACAAGTCGTTATTGATAAAAAGTGCCAAAAAACATGCAAAAGCAGGGGTAGATCAGGCCTTCGTCAGAGACTACGGCGGATCTCACTGGCTTTTATCCTATGCTCTCTACCTCTTTACGAGGAAAGAAAGTGGTATAGCTCCCTGAAAATGTATCGGTCCAATAGATACCCATCTTATGAAAAGATAAATAGCAAAAAGCCATATGAACAACAGATGATCCGATGGAAAGACGTGTATCCTTGAAAGTGAATAAAACCAGATCTATAGAAGGGATATTTCAAAAGGTGAAAGATTACGACCTAGTTCTCACGATCGACGCCCCTCTTGCAGACGCTTTGAACGCTAGATTAGAAAGACCAAAGTTGGGATACTTTGCCACAACTCCTAGAAGATTGGCCCTAGATGGGATGAAAGGGGATAAGATTTTCCGAGATAAACGTGAGCTCTTTTTGAAGATAATAAAAGATACAGATTTGAACAGAAAACGAGCTACATATCTGCTAGAAGAGATAGTGGAGTGCTGGAAAGAAACGGGGGACCCAACCAATATATTCAAACAAAAAACCACTCACGAAGAAGATATCAAAACTATCTTGAAAGTTCTCGAGAAAACCATCAATCCATTCACCGCTGTAGAAAGATACGATATCGATGATAAAAAAGATGTCGCAATCATATCTCGATATCAGTTCAACGCTTTAGATAAAAAAATACTGCCTGAAGAGTACGATGAAATAGAGGTTTTCACTGAAGAGAAGAAGGAACTTCCATCTTTTCATATATTCAACTCGACTACAGAGATAGTGGAGACTGTTCTCGACAATATCAGGGATATAGAACCAAGAAGTGCTGCGGTAGTGATGGATGAAAACTCACAATATAGGTATTTGATAGAGGCTCTCTTTCGTTCTAACGATATTCCATACATGATCTCGAAGGATCTAAGTGAGCTGGAGGAGATGAGGAAGATGTTGAACTTGATAAGAGCCTCTTTCTTCAGGGAGGGACTAAAAGTTAAAGATGTGAAATCATTGTTTTCTCGATTAACCTCGATCGATCCTAAGACTGAAGAATACCTATTGGATTCTTACGAAGAAGATGATATATATCAAGTCAGAGAGGTATTGGATAAAATCCCGGATATGACCTTTGAAGAACTTTTGAACAAAGATATATTTCAGAAAGATATGGAGGAGATAAGTAGACATCTAAATGAACTGAATATCTTAGAAAAACAGATCACGCTAGAAAGATTCAACTTTCTGTTACACTATATGGACAGCTTTGATATCAAAGTGGAAAGCGCAGGCCAAGGCGTTCTGATAGCGTCTCCGAACTCCTCCTCTTTCATCGATAGGCCTTACGTGTTTTACCTGGGTATGGGGACTTCATGGACTCCCGATACTCCTGCAAGTTCTTGGACAGACAAAGAGCGGTTCCACCATAAAAATAAGAAAGATTTCGAGGTACTGATTCAAAATGGAAAAGAACAGTATTATCTGGTCAAAAATAAAGAGATGGGTGAAAAAGTGGTCCCCTCATTCTACCTGAATGAATTCTGCGATGAATATTTCGAATCCTTTAAAGATATCAAACACGAACTTAATGAAAAAGAGCTGAAAGGACCGGATTCACTTTTCACCAAAGAGGATATCGAGACCGATCTAGAGCCTGTAAAAACTATGAGCCAGTCCACACTCAACTCCTTGACACGATGCCCAAAGGACCAGTTTTTTTCGGAACTCGTTGAAACGCCCGATAAAGCTTATTTCAAAAGAGGGACTATCTTTCATGACTTTGCAGAGTTTTTTCTCAACCATCCAAAAGTCTGTAAAGACCTAGATCATCTAGTAGAGAGAGTCATCGATGAGATGAAACCCTTTTTAGAAGAACACGAGATCGCTGGGATGAAAACTAAATTCAAAGTCGGGATGAAAAATCTTAGATCTTTCTTAAAGGAACAGGATATCCGGTTTGAAGATATTGAAGGTTACGAGAAGACCCGTACAAACAATTTGTTTTCAGAGATGTTCAACAGATCTATTAGTTCCAATTACACGGAAGTATCCTTTAATAACGAAGAGATCGGAGCTAAGGGTAAGGTTGATCTGATACTCGATGAAGATCACCTCGTTGACCATAAATCAGGAAGTAAAAACTCTATATATTCGATTATGAGAAAATCAGATATAGAGAAGATAGACGAAAGACCCGATTTTCAGGCGAAGATGTATCTCGCACATCACAGACGATACTATGATGGAGATCCCATACGATTCACATATTATCATCTACTAGATAATCTGTCAGAGGTGATATCTGGAGAAGGTGACTTCAGAGAGAATGAGGTGACTATAGAATACTATCCTATTGGCTTTAACGATATGACTCAGAAAAAAGAGATCTACGAATGGTTGAAATCCTCTAACAAAAGACGGAAAGTTCTAGAGAAACTGGAATATAAAAACTATAAGACTTTTTTCGATAAAAAAGAGATAACTGAAACCGACAAAAAAAGCATATTAGAAAGTGATGTAACTGCAGATTTCAAAGCTCACTGCAAGGAAAAGATCGGCTCTTACAAGTACGTAGAAAAAGGCTGTGAAGGGATCATGAAGAAACTGATGAAATTTAGAAATACACATTACTTCAAAAAAGATCTCGATCGATTTGAGGATTTTTTAGATGGAAAAATAGAAGAGTACGAGCGGTACAGGACCTCTAATTTTCCTGTCGGTGAGGCAGACTTAGATAATATCGAAAACAAAGACCTGGTTATTCCAGAGAGGGTGAGATAATGACCAGATCTACACCGAACAAAAAACAGGAAGAGCTGATCCAAAGTACTGAGGGAGTGTTCTTAGCAGATGCTGGTCCCGGTACCGGTAAGACATTCACCATCTCATTGAGATACGCATATATTCTGGATAACGAAAACACAGACCCCGACGATATTTTACTAATCACTTTCACTAACAACGCTGCGGATAACATGAGGGAAAAGATAATCGACCTATCGGATTACAGCAAATCTGAACTTAGTGAAGCGCCTATATCCACCTTTCATAGTTTCTGTCATAATATATTGATGCAACATGGAAATGAAGTCCCTGCCCTCATAGGGATAGATGATACTTTGACACGATCAACCAAGATAATCGAAAACGAGATTTTAGAAAAGAGGGAGTTCGAAAGTTTCATGAGTGATTTTATGGATCGGCATCCAGAATACAAAGACTTCTATAGGATACTTTATGATAAAACAGATCTCTTAGATCTGATTAAATCATTAGGGGCTAAAGGCATACTCCCGAAAAGAGAAGGGTGGTACAGAAATTCAGAAAAATACCTCGATGGAGACTTCCAAAAATTTAAAGAGATGTTCGACCAAGTGAACGAACCGAGAGAGGGAGCTAGAGGTAAGAAACAATCGCTGTTGAAAAAACGTCTTTCCGGATACAAGAACAAGTGTTTTCTCAACGAGGCTCCATCGATGGAAGAGATAAGAGGCGAAGGAAAACAGATACCTGAAAGATTCGCAGAGATATGCTTCGAAGAGGATAGAGATGAATTGAAGAATTTCGTTCACGATGTTTATTTCGAATATATCGAGTACTCGTTGAGGAGGAACTACCTAAACTTCAGCTTGATGATGATGCTCGCTTACGTATTGATATGCGAAGATCACGATCTGAGAGATGAACTGAGCTTCGACTACATAATGATAGACGAGTTTCAAGATACCAACGAGATAGAGTTCAAGCTCTCTCTTCTTTTATCCCGTTCGGGCAATATCTGTGCGGTAGGAGATTGGAAACAGAGCATATTCTCTTTCCAGTACGC
>JAGXLF010000007.1 GCA_018334835.1 Thermoplasmatota archaeon
GATCTCGGAGATTCCCCCGACTTTCTGAGGAAGTATAGCTTCCTCGTCATGAGAGGAATTTTCAATTCCTCGTAATTTAGGCGGGGGAGTATGTCAAATAAAAATATATAACACCTCTCCATCTTTCCAGAAAAATAGTGAGTTAAGTGGATGAGATTAACGGCGATATCATAGAGTATGAACCTTCGATGGCGGAAGGCGTAGCCGAGATGTTCAACAAGTTCAAGGAGTCGTGGCCGGGAGGATTCGGAGGAGGCGTCCCCTTCGACGAGGAAATGGTCAGGGACAGGATGGAAGAGAGCTCCAGCATAGTGGATTACGTGGCTGTAGATGAAGATGGAATACCTGTTGGATTCTGCAATCTAGAACCTCACTGGGTTGATAAAGAGGCAGCCTATGTAGGCCTCCTAGGAGTCATCTCACGGGCAAAGGGCAAGAAGTACGGTAAAAATCTCCTGCTGAAAACTCTCGAAAAGGCGATAGAAGAGAACATCGAAAGAGTCGATCTTCACACCTGGTCAGGAAATCTGAAAGCGATGCCACTGTACAAAAAAATAGGCATGTTCTGGGTCCCCGAAACGTCGGTCTACATGCAGGATTACATCCCACTTCTCCACCAGAACGATCTCACCGAGGAGTGGTTCGATGTCCATCCTGACTGGTATCGATCACAGCGGAGAGATTTGAAACAGGAACCCGATGGTCTCACCGTAGAAGGGATGAAAATATACCGCTACAGATTCGAGGAAGGAGAAGATTGGATGGAGGTCGATATCGATAGGTACGGGTGGGGTATCACCGGCATAAAAAGAAAACTCGATGATGAAAAGATAACGGTAAAAGCGAGGGTCGATTCCCATAATTTTCACATGGGCATAGAGAACAGATACACCTTGATGATCGAAAACGGAACCAGCGAAGAAAAAGAGTTATCTCTCGGGGTTAACAAGTTCGAGGGATTAAAATTTGAGGATAGTTTTCCCTCAGAGGTTAAAATAGGCGAAGGAGAAACGAAAAAGATATCTAGAGAGTTCCTGGTGAGTAAGAAAGCTAAGACCTATGAATCCAACCAAAAATCATCTGAAACCATCGATACAACGATCAAGATAGGCGACAAAGAGTTCGAACTGACCACGGGAGGTAAGGTAGAACCTGCTGTTGAAGTCGGAAGCCAGAGAGATATGCATCAACTCTTCTCGGATCAGAAAACGGACCTCTATTTCGACCTTAAAAATAATACGGAAAAGAGATTGAGCGGAAAAGTGGAATTCAACTCAGATGACAGTGAGGGAACAATCGATTTTGAATTGGAAAAGAAGGAAAGCAGCGGATTTAAGATGCCGGTCGAGCCGCATTTTGAAGATAGAAAGATCGATTATATCGAATTTACACCATCCGTACACAAAGAGGACGGACCTTTCCTTATGGAATCTTACTCACATCCTGTGGTAGAAGATAGTTTTGATCTTATAGCTTTAGCTAAGAAAGAGGACGAGGTTTTTCTAGTTAACGATCAGATAAAAGTTAAAGCGGAGCTTGAGGGAGGGAATATAAAGGTCAGTGAACTCACTAGGGATTCTGAACTTCCTTTCGAGATCAGTCAGCAGATCGGTCCTCCTTTCGGTAGAACACCTGATTCAACATTAGAATACGACCATGAGTTCACCGAAGATGAAGATGAAGTCGTTTTAACTTTGAAAGCTGAGAGCATTTACAAGCCCGGAGCTCTCATCAAGAAGCACTTAAAATTGAAGAAAAGATCGAACGAAGTTGAATTCTGGTCGGAGATAGAGAACGTCTCCGATGAAGACCTCGAGTGTGCCGCTAAAACCAACACCAGAAAATGGGACTTTCAGACGGAGCCGTATCAGGCAAAAGCCAGGATATACACGCCTTTGAAAGACCATATAGTAGAGAGCGATCCAGTGATCGACATGTTGTCGTCGACGATGATGCCCAAAGACCCCGATGAATGGGAAGAAACTTGGACCGCCTACGAGGATTTTGGAGATTCGGCTGTCTCCGGAATCATATGGGACGACGAAAACCTGGAAAAAGTGAAGATGGCTAGAGGTCTTTTAGAGGAACTGAAAAGTAAGACCGAAAAAGTAGATCCTAGAGAGAAATTCAAGACCTCACATCTTTGGCTTTCGGTAAAAAAACCGTCGCTGAATTCATTCAGACAGACATGGAACCGGTTGGTCGGAAAACGAGAGATAAAACCGAACGAAAGAAGTTATGGGAAGCACAGGAGAAAACATATCGAAGCCTGTTTGGATGAAAATATTCTAGAGGTCGGAGAAAGGCACCATAGAAAAATAACGATCGATAAGGCAGTGGATTATCCCATGCCGGGCCAATATACTCTCAAGGCTTCCGATCATATGGAGATTTCCTTTACTGACGGTAGGCGAACGAAAGAAGTATCCAAAGAGAAAGATGAGAAGGAGTTGATCTTACCTATAGATATCGACGTAAAAAAGGAGCTAAAAACTTATCTCGGGACCGTAAACCTTCACTTCAGCGGTGAGAGAGAACTTGATTTTGAACTTCCGCTGATAATCACAAAAGATGATAAGGTAGTTGTAGAACCAGAGAAGAAGAAAGGAGAAAGAGTACTCCGCGTGGATAACGGTGAAATAGAATTCGAAGTTCTAGATAATTTTGGGGGGAATCTCATCGGGCTCAAAACCTCGGAAGGAAACACCTATCTGGCGGACAGCTTTCCTGAGACAAAGCCGAAGAGCTGGTTCGAAAACTTAGTAGGCGGAATAGAACCAAGATTCATGACTCCTGAAGATATTTATTCGTTCTTTGAGACCGAAAAAGTATCTTCAGAAAAGGTCAGTGAAGGTAGGTGGAAAGGCGTGAAGGCGGATTATGAGATCCAGGAAAACGATTACCTGAGAGCACAAAGATTCTCCGTCAAGTACCTGACACTACCCGGAACTAAACTCATCAAGATTCGTATAACACATGATAATCCCAAGGATGGAGAGGTCAATTGGCTCGGTGAAATTTTCATGGATGTTTCATTGAACGGCGAGCTTGAAGAAACGACAGTTGAGAGCCCAGGAAAGTACGAGAATTGGAGTTGGTCCCACCAAAACCAGCAATTCGTCACACCAGCAAATATCGAGGAACCTGTGTTCCGGTTTAGCGACGGTGATATATCTCTTAGCGGATTTGCTCTGAAGAATTCACCGGCCTTTCCTTCAGTGATATGCAATAAAGAGATACACATGGGCATCTTGGCTTCGAACATGATCTGTCCCCCTCACCAGAAAGAGCAGATAGAACTAGGTATAGCTCTAGATATTCCAGAACAGGACATAGATAAGGCTAGAAAAGCGATGAAATCTAAATATAAGTAGACTTTCTCAGTAGTCATGGTTAATTAATGGCTCGATCCCTACTTCATCTACTATTATCAAAAGAGTAATTCCCTCTATCTACAAGCATAAAATACTTCTATCTTGAATCAATCACAAAACCATGACGGGTATGAATTTCTTCAGGAGTAAGGATCTCGAGACCACAAAAGAATTCTACATGGATGAACTTGAAATGGACCTCTGGCTAGATCAGGATAAGTGCAAGATAGTGAAAGACGGAAACCTTTTGCTCGGGTTCTGCGAAGGCGAAACCGTCGATGAAGGAGGAACTATCACTTTTTTCTACCGAACCAAAGAAGAAGTCGACGAGATGTACGAAAAGTTCAAAGATAGGGCTAGGGGAGAACCATCAGAGAATGATTTTTTCCAAGTCTATCAGTTCTTCGCTGAGGACCCAGAAGGGAGAATCCTCGAATTTCAGACCTTTCTACACCATTTGGAGCCGTACATGGAAGGTATTGAGCTCCTAGAAAATAGAAGAAGCGTGAGGGACTACACTGATGAAAAAGTCTCTGAGAAAACTTTACAGAAAATATTTGAGACTTGTAGGTTCGCTCCAACTTCTGGGAACTCTCAGTCCTACTACTTTATGCCTATAAAAGATAAAGAGATTATCGAATTCATGGCGGAACGAAGAGGTAGCAACAGTCAACCCATAGCTGAAGCTCCCATGGCTGTCGCGATCTGCTGCGATCCAGATAAAACTGGAAGGCCCCAACAGGACGGAGATATCGCCGCCTACCATTTCACTCTGACCGCATGGGCACACGGGCTCGGAACTTGTTGGATAGCCGCGATGGACAGAAAAGACGTAAAGGACAAATTAGGTATTCCGCAGGACCATTACATCGCAACTGTCACGCCGTTGGGCTATCCAAAAGAAATCCCGGAGACCCCATCGAGAAAAGAGGTCGAAGAATTCGTGAAGAGAATAGAGTGACACGATCATCATTTGAATATATGCCCGGTCTCCTCGTGCCAGAGCACTAGATCCAGATGATGTATAGGGATACCCAGCTCAGCGGAAAACTCTTCCATCTTTTCTTCTATCTCTAGGTATCTTTTTTTGGTCAACGTCTTAGGCTCCTCATCGATCACACCTAATTCTACAAGATTTTTTAGTATGTGCCTGTCTAGTATCGCAAGTTTCTCACCTTTTCCGATATTCCGCAAAAAATGACTAGCTTCCTTGTATCCCAATCCTTTGACATTATCGACTATCCATTCCCGGGCCTCTTTCTGATCCTCGAATTGTGAGATCTTTTCTTTCAATGAGATATCTTCATCCACAAATTTCTCTCTAGCCCCGACCAGATAAGAGGCTTTATTGTTTCTGAACCTCACCTTCTTGATATTATCCGATATATTTTCCTTACAACCCTCTAAAAGCAGATTATCCTCTTTCAATTCTTGAACGGTCTCCCAACAAACCTTTGCTTTGGATTGAGGTGTGAAAAGACAGAAGACCATCTCGTCGAAGATCCTCTTATCGCCTTTCTCCCAAATTTCATTGAAGTCCTTTATCCTTGATTTGATCTCGGGTTTTATCTTTTCATATGTTTCTTTTATATCATCTGTTTTGGAAACGGTCATCTTTTATCATCAACTTTCAAACTAGTACATCAATCCTTTCCTACTATGCTCTTCTATCTATGCATCTTCTCACAGTGTAAACCACTGGCGTGAAGTGTTTCATCCAAAAATTACCACCATAGATGTTAGCAGATTCCCCCTCAACATAAAGTCTCTCTAGATCTTCCTCCTCTGCCCATTCTATGGCCTTCTGAAGTAAAGCTTTCCCAATACCTCTTCCTCTATGATCAGAATCAACATAGGCACCTGCGACTCTACAAGTTCTTTCATCGGTCATCAACCATGTTTCTGCGTCATTCTTTTTTAGATAGATGTAGCCGACAGGTTCATCTTTTTGAAAAGCGGCTATTATCTCTCCCTCGATTTCGTCGTAATTGGCATTATCATCATCTGGTGGAAGCCAGAAAAGAGGGGCTTTTGGATAAAACTTATTATGTTTTTGGTCCAGATATTTGATAGGTTCTCTGTTTTCCAATCTTTTGAAAGATACGGAGGTATTGGTTACGTCTAGATCTGATAGGTCTCTTAACAGTTCAAAGTGTGTCATGCCAAATCCCAGTCTAAAGAAGTTGTACGTAAGCTCATCATCTGGAGCCCATATACTGAAAATATGCGTGTGATAACCCTCTTCAACCCAAATTTCTGACAGTCTTTCATACATCTGTTGGTAGATGATCTTCTTTCTCCTTTCTACAGAAGACTGTGAATATAGATTCAAACTGAAGGCAGTCTTTTCTCCCATGAAGTCATCGGCCCTTGCGTTCTCTATCATATATCCAACCAGATCGTCATCTTGAAAAGCTGCCACACCTGGATCATCACAATCTTTTCTTAAACTCTCCTCGATCTCTTTTTGTAGGTTTTTTCTCTTAGGAATCAGAGGAACTTTTTTTCTTTGTCTCTCATAAGCCTCGATAAAAAGCTTTAAAGCTTCATCGATATATTCCCTCTCGAATTTTCTAATCTTTACCATGTTGACCCTTTCCGAGACTATTGGATATTTTTTAAACTAGCTTCTCCGTATTCATTAATAAATGATTCGATAGAATAGAGAAACATAGTATGATTGCCTGGAGAGCTCCTGATATTTCTGCCGAATGATCTGATCATTTCCTTCGCTTTGTCTTTGTATCTATCATCGCTAGTAATGCTCGATAGTTTTACTAAAGTTAACAATGCTACCGAATTTCCGGATGGATAGCTACCATCATGACTCTCTTTTTTATTTATAGGCAGCTCCTCAGAAAAACTGAAGTAAAATCCTCCTTCACCTTCATCATAGAACTTGGCTATCATCTTTTCAGTTAAATCTTCTGCCTTCTTCATATATCCTTCTTTTCTATTGTTTTCGTACATCTCTAATAAGGCCCATATCAAAAAAGCGTAATCGTCCAACATCCCCTCGATCCTAACCTCTCCCTCTATATATCTGTGGTACAATTGCCCCTCTTTTTCCAATTTGTCTAATATGAATTCGAGAGTATTTTCAGCTTCTTCATGGATTTCTTCATCGTCAAGAATTCTCGAAGCGAGGGCGAGACCTGCGATCATAAGACTGTTCCAATCTGTGAGTATCTTTTCATCTTTACCGGGAGAGTCTCTTGACATTCTCTTTTCAAAAAGAGTTTTTTTCATCTCTTCAAGTACTTCTTCAACGGCCTCTTTATCCTTACCAAATTGTTTAGCTGCATCTTCTAAATCTTCATCAATATACAGAACATTCTTTCCGGTATTTTTTCCAGTGGATTCTTCTCTGTAATTTCCCTCTTTCTTTATGTCGAAAACATATTTGAAAATCTCCGGTTCATCTAGTGCTTCATCGATCTCATCTTCGGACCAGATATAATAACCTCCTTCGATCCCACCGGCATCTGCATCTTCAGACGAATAAAAGCCTTCTGAGTCAGCTTTTAGTTCCCTTACCACATATTCTATAGTCTCCTCTGCTATATCTCTGAATATCTTTTTCCCCGATGCATCATAGGCCATATAATAGGCTATGACCAACATCGACTGATCATACAACATCTTTTCGAAATGAGGCAATTTCCAATGTGGATCAGTGGAGTATCTGTGAAATCCATATCCTAGATGGTCGTAGATACCGCCCTTTCTCATCGCCTCTAAAGTTTTCTCCACCATCTCTAGCGCCTGTTCTTCCCCAGTCCTTTGCCAGAATTTCAATAAGAATAATAGATTATGGGGGGTTGGGAATTTTGGGGCGTTACCGAAACCGTGATTTTCCCAGTCAAAATTGTTTTTCAAATTACTATAAGCGTCATCTAGTACACTCAGGTCTATCCCTCTTCTCGATGAACCGCTCTTCTCTTTTATCGAATCGATGATATTATCTGCTTTAGATAGCAGTCTATTTTTCTCATTTTTCCAGAGATTATCGATATTTTTAGTGAGGTCTTTCAGACCAGTCCGCCCCCCACTGCTTTCTTTAGGTATATAAGTTGCGGCGAAAAAAGGTTTCTTGTCGGGGGTCATCACGATATTCAAGGGCCATCCTCCCGCTCCCGTTAAAGCTCTAGCCATACGCATATAGACCTTGTCGACATCCGGTCTTTCCTCTTTATCGACCTTTATACTGACAAAAACATCATTCATCATCTCCGCTACTTCCTCGTCTTCAAAAGATTCACGCTCCATGACATGACACCAGTGGCAGGACGAATAACCGATGGAAAGAAAGATTGGTTTATTCTCTTCTTTAGCTTTGTCAAAGGCCTCTTCACCCCATGGATACCAATCTACGGGATTATCAGCGTGCTGCTGCAGGTATCTGCTCTTTTCATCTTTGAGATGGTTGATCTTAATACCTCCAAGATATTATACTCTCATAACAGGTTTATAATATCTTCCCAACCGTCGTGGCTATCTCTTCCAACACTTCTTCATCCACCCTGCTGAAACGTGATTTCACGTGTGAATCTATATCCAGTTCTCCCACAATCTCGCCTTCCTTGAAGATAGGCACCACTATTTCCGATTCCACCTTTGGACTGCAGGAAAGGTAATTATCCTCCTGCTTGACATCATCGATCAAAAAAGTCGATTCTCTCTCAGCCGCCTGGCCACATACACCTTCACCAAAATCGATGTTCGTGTGGTCTGTTGGTTCTCCCACATAAGGCCCTAAAACCAGCTCTTCGTCTTCAACGAGATAAAAGCCGATCCAATCGTAACCATCTAGCTCATTATGGAGGAACAAGCAGATGTCCTTCAATTTAGACTCTCTGTTTTCATCTTTTCCTACGATCTTCTTAACTTTTTCGATTATCTTTTTTTTCTCCATGATTATCATTCCTCCTCTAGTTTTGTCCATTTTTCGACCGCTTCTCTAAGATGAGGTATAGTGATAGAACCTCCAACCACTAAACCGATGGACAGAGCCTCCATCATCTCCTCGTCGCTCACACCTTCTTCACTACAGCGGTTAAGATGATATTCTACGCAGTCATCACATTTTAAGACTAGTGAAGCTACCAATCCAAGTAGCTCTTTGTTCTTTTTGGAAAGCGCCCCTTCTTCGTACACCTGCATATCTAGATTGAAAAACCGTTTCATCTGTAAATTTCCTTTTTCCATCACCAGCTCGTTCAACCTTTCTCTCTTCTCCTCAAAACTTTCTTTTTCAATCATCGTTACAACAATATACGATTCTCTTTTAATTTTAACCCAACCGAAAACTACATATAAGGATATTAGAATATACTAATATAGACATGAAAGAGGAACGACCGGATGATGAACGGATCCATGAGATGCATGCCGAGTTATGCAAGATGCTCTCTCACCCTACAAGGTTGAAGATATTAGAGCAACTTAAGCAAGAGAATAAAACAGTTAAAGAGATCGTTGAAGCGATAGGAACGAGCCAGCCGACTGTATCGCAGCATCTAGGTGAACTAAAGAAACGTGGATTGGTCCGAGCGGAAAGAGATGGAAATAGTATGCAGTATCATATCGAATATCCAAAGATACTAGACGCCTGTGATATCATCCGGGAAGTCCTTTTCGAACGACTGTCTGAAGATCAAGAGTTGTTAAGAAGAGGTGAGAATTATGAGTGAAGCTCAAGATGAAGATGTAGAAAAGATTAAGAAAGAAATGGTGGATAAGATGATGGACGAAAAAGAATCGAAGGAGTATCCTGCTGAACCCGTAGAAGTGACTGATAATAACTTTGAAGAGACTATAGAGGAATATCCTCTTGTCTTAGTCGATTTCTGGGCAGCTTGGTGTGGACCCTGTAAGATGATGGAACCAGTGATGGAAGAACTCGCTGAGGAGCATCAAGGTGATGTCGTGATAGGAAAGATGAATGTTGATGAGAATCAAAATATTCCCAGTAGATTTCAGGTCTCCAGCATACCTACACTGGTGCTCTTCAAAAAAGGCGAAGTCGTAGATAGGATGATAGGTGCACGGGGTAAGGAGCAGTTGAGTCAGAAACTAGAGAACCATCTGAACTGAGAGATTAATTTTCTGATCGTATAAAATCTAGAAAATCGTTTTCTTCTATATTTTCCATTATTTTTCTTCATTAAAATAGCCCGAAAAAAGCAGAGTCTTTCCGAAAATTTAATAGTAATCTATCGATTTGAACCTATCTATCATGTCATTCACTGGAGATTACGATTTCAAAGAAGTCGAAAAAAAATGGATAAAGAGATGGGAAGAGATGGACCTTTACAGATTTGAGCCCGAGTCTGAAAAGCCCATCTTTTCTATAGATACTCCTCCTCCGACAGTATCAGGAGATATGCATATCGGGCACGCTTATTCATACACTCAGATGGATATAATGGCTCGGTATAAGAGGATGCGGGGCTATAATCTCTTCTATCCATGGGGATGGGATGATAATGGCATAGCTACGGAATTATTCGTCATCAACGAAACAGGTGTAGACCCGAGAGAGGTCGGGAGGAAAAAGTTTAGAGATATCTGTATAGAGGAGAGCGAGAAATTGGAAGAAAATTTAGAGCGCAAGTGGAAACGGATCGGCACCTCGGCGGATTTTGATCTTTTCTACCGGACGATAGACGAGAGGACTTTAAAGACCTCTCAGAAATCCTTTATAGATCTTTACGAGAGGGGTAGGGAATATAGAAAAGAGGCTCCCACTCTTTGGTGTCCTCACTGTGAAACCGCCATCTCTCAGGTCGAAACGGAAGATATGAAGAAGGAGGGCAGGTTCAACAATATTTATTTTGCTCTAAAAGATGGCGGCGAATTGGTAATATCTACTACAAGACCCGAACTTTTGCCCGCTTGTGTTGCTGTCTTCGTCCATCCAGAAGATGAGGAGCATAATCATCTTGCTGGAAGAAAAGCAGAAGTACCACTGTTTGGGCAGGAGGTCCCAATCTACGAAGACGAAGAGGTGGATATGGATACTGGAACCGGAGTTGTCATGTGCTGTACCTTCGGTGATCAAGCTGATATCGATTGGTGGTACGCCCATGATCTTCCTCTCAGGATCGCTATAGACGAGACCGGATATATGACAGATGTTGCTGATGAGTACGAAGGTATGCATGTCGAGGAAGCGAAAGAGAAGATCATAGAGGATTTAGAGAAAGCTGGAAAGTTGAGCGAACAGTGGGATATCACTCATGACGTAAAAGTTCATGAAAGATGCGATACTCCCATAGAATTCCTCGTCACAGAACAGTGGTTTATTGAATATTTAGATCTCCGAGATAAGTATTTGGAGGTTGGAGAAGAACTGGATTGGTATCCCGATCATATGAAGGTCAGATATGATAACTGGGTCAATTCTCTTAAGTGGGACTGGTGCATCTCTAGACAGAGATATCATGGCATACCTTTCCCGGTTTGGTACTGCAGAGAGTGCGGAGAGGTAAAAGTCGCTAAAGAAGAAAATTTACCGGTAAATCCTCTTGTCGATGAGCCTAAAGGAGGGTGCGAGGCATGCGGATCTACAGATTTTGAACCGGAAGAAGATGTGTTGGATACCTGGGCAACTTCTTCTTTAACCCCATATATAGCAACTAGATGGATCGAAGGCTCTGAGATTTTCGAAAAGGTTTTTCCCTTCGATCTGAGGCCTCAATCTCACGATATTATCAGTTTTTGGGCCTTCAATACGATCGTTAAAAGCCTCTTTCATTCCGACACTAGGCCATGGGATGAAATTATGATTCATGGCTATCTGATGCTTCCTGGTGGGAAAGCGTTCTCTTCGTCTAAAGGAATAATCATAGATCCAGAAGAAGTCGCTGATGAATATGGGGCGGACTCGATAAGGTATCTTGCGGGTATCAATAAACCAGGAGAGGACGGCGAGTACGAAAAGAAATGGTTGAAAAGGGGTCAAAGGATAAGGACTAAATTTTGGAACGCTCAGAAGTTGATCGCTAATTCACTTGAAGGAAAGCCGGAAGAGAGACCAGCCCTCAAATTGATGGACAAATGGCTCTTAACCAGATACAGTGAATTGGTAGAAAAGGCTACAGATTATATGGAAGATTACAGATACGACAAGGCTCTTCAAGAGACCGAATACTTCTTGTGGCATGTTCTTGCAGACCATTATCTAGAGATGGTTAAATACAGGATTTACGAACAAGACGACGAGGCAGCTGAATACGTGTTATATCATGTCGGTTTGGGCATTACTAAACTACTTGCCCCTTTCCTTTCATTCATAACTGAGGAGGTTTATGATCGAATATATAAGGGATTCCAGGATGAAAAAAGTATTCACGTCGAATCTTGGCCGGAGTCGATTATCAAGGACAGAAAAGCTGCGGAGACAGGCGAGAGAGTAAAAGAACTGATAGCTGAAATACGGAATTGGAAGTCCGATCAGGGAATACCTCTCAGTGACGAGATAGGTCCTATTAGATTAGTTACTGATAATGAAGATATGCTAGCGTGCGAGGCAGATATACTGAATACTTTGAATGCTTCCGAGATACAGATTTTAGATGAAGAAGAGATAAAAGAAGAGGCTGTGGAGATAAGACCTGATTATTCTGAGATCGGTCCGAAATACAAAGATAAAGCTAAAGAGGTCTTCGATAGACTGGAAGAGACTGATCCAGAAAAAGTACGAGTTTCCTTCGAAGAAAATGGAAGTTTTGATTTTGAACTTTCAGATGGGTCGGAAGTAAGTTTGACCGAAGAAGAGGTCGAACTAGGTATATCTAAGGTTCATGAAGGCGAGACTTTAGATTCGATCTCCCTCGAAGATATGGTGATATTGCTCGAGAAAGAATAGCTCAGGAATAGTAATCTGTATAAGAAATATCTCTATCTTTCTTTTTTTCTATCTTACCTTCCTTTCTACACTGCGTACACACTCCCCTCTGAATGTGTTCATCACAGGTGATAGAACCACATATACTGCAAGATTGAGAAGCATTTTTCCCGCAGATGTGACAGCTACCCATCATCCTCATCTTCGCAACCTCTACTTTTATAGAAGGTGATTCGTGGATATTAAACTTTAGGTATTAAGCTATGTATTAAGTGGGTATGACCAAAAAACATATGATAGAGTAGTATTTACCTCACTTGCAGAAGGGATGATATAAGATGATAAACTTCGAAGAAGAATTTTCGGAAAGGGCCTCTAAAATGAAAAGGTCCGAGATAAGAGAGTTGCTAAAACTGATACAAAAACCGGATATAATCTCGTTCGCCGGCGGATTACCGAACCCAAAAGCCTTCCCTGTAGAAGAAACAAGAAAGATCATAAATGATCTCCTCGATGAAAAAGGAGAGAAGGTCCTTCAATACGGATCTACTGAAGGTATCGGTCCCTTGAGAAAAGAACTCGCTAAGATGATGCAAGGAAGGGATATGGATGTTGATCAGGAAAATATATTGATAACTCACGGTTCTCAACAAGCTTTGGATCTCCTCAGTAAAGTTATGCTCGATCCTGATGATACTATAATCGTTGGATCTCCCACATATTTGGGAGCTACTGGAGCCTTTAGAGCCTTTGAGGCAAACATGGAGACGGTTCCGGTCCACAAGGACGGAATGGATATGGAAATGCTGCGAAGAAAGTTGGGGAAACTGAAAAATAAGGGCAAGCTTCCCAAATTCATATATGTGGTTTTGACTTTCCAGAACCCTTCTGGAGCGACCATGAGTGCAGAAAAAAGGGAGGAACTGCTCGAGATCGCTTCAGAATATGACCTGCTGGTAGTGGAAGATTCACCTTACTCCCATCTAAGGTATGAGGGGGAAGAAAAACCACATCTCATCTCAATGGATGACGAAGACAGAGTATTAAGATTGGAAACTTTTTCAAAGATTCTCGCCCCTGGATTTAGGATAGCGTGGACCACTGGACCTACCGATCTGATAGAAAAAATGTGTATTGCAAAGCAGGCTACTGATCTTTGCACGAATCCGTTCGGACAGTACGTCGCGTACAAATATATAGCTGAAGGGATAATGGATAATCATATAGAGGATATAAAGGAACTTTACAACAAAAAGAGGCTCACCATGTTGGAAGCGATGGAAGAACATTTTCCAGAGGGTGTCGAATGGAACAGACCAAATGGCGGGATGTTCATATGGGCGGAACTTCCTGAGCATATAAACACCAGAGAGCTCTTTGACAAGGCAGTTGATGAAAAGGTCGCCTATGTTGTAGGGGATGCGTTCTTTGTGGATGACGGCGGCTATAACACGATGAGAATCAACTTTACTCACTCTTCTGAGGAGGAGATCAAAAGAGGGATAAAGGCCCTCGGTAAGGTCATCCAAGAAGAGATCGAGACCATGGATGTTGAGGAAGAGAGTCCTATCTCTCCTTGATCAGTGGATGTATCCTTAACAACCTTTTTGAAACCTCTTTCTCTTCTGCTATATCTCTTATGTCTTCTGCTTTTATATGACCATTTTCTGTCACGAATTCAGCTCTTTTCAACTGTGTTTGCTCGAAATAATCATTTCTCACTATGATATCGTCCTGGTTATCCCACACCTCCTCTGTAGGATGAGTTTCTCCTTTAGGAGGTGGAATCTCTGATGGCAGGATTTTGGAACTATCTGCGGCTACGTAAAATTCTTTTTCCAAAGACTCGGAAATGATAGCAAGTGGTCGAGTACCTATCTTGTTTAGGAATCCTTTTTTTGATATGGTATCTGCTCCCACTACCGCGCAATCTACCCTCTCCAATGCTTTGCACATCCCCGCATCTATCCAATATTCCACTTCGATCTCCTCATCACTTAATTTCTTTGCTGTGATTTTCCCCTCTTTCTTCGGTCTAGATTCTAGCACTGTTACTTTCTCAACTGTAGATAGGGTTTGGATTACTGTGGAACTATAGCTCAGAGTCAGTATTTCTGCATGATCTTTGCTCTTGATCAACTTCCTCATCTCTACCGAAGCCTCCTGACTTCTCGAGAGTAAATCCTTCTCTACATCCTCAAGGATCGAATCAATTTCCTCCCCCTGTTCTAGTGAAAGAAAGATCTGATTTGCTAAGTTGACTAGAGGTGTCATCGAATATCTCTTCTTGACAAGCGTTTTCAGATAACTTTCGATTTCATCTTTTTCCAATTTCCGGAGACTTTCTAAAGCGTCCCTAAGGAGCTTAGCAGCACCTTTTCTGTCATCCTTTACTATCTCTTCGGCGCTCCTAAAAGCCATGTTACATGATAAGAAACATAATTATGAAAGTTTGCCCTATATTTCTTTCATCGATACTCTTATTTAACCCATATCTCATAGTGATTGAGTAACCAATAAGCGGTATGATCACTCTAAAATTGGAGGTATAATCACGTCGGAATTAGCTCACTCAGAAAAGATTGCAGATTATTTCAGATCCCTGGAAGAAGAAGCCGAGAACTGTTACGAGATAGCTGAGAAAGCACGATCTTTAGGATATGACCCTAACAGAGAAGTTGAAATCCCGAGAGCGGAAGATCTCGCTCTTAGAGCTCAAAAGTTGACTGGAGTAGAAAATACTGCGGAAAAGATAAGGGAATTGAGCGAAAAGTACGATAGAGAGGAAGTTTCAATCAGGATAGCTAAAGAGGTCGCATCGAGAGATGAAGGTAGCGTTGCCGGAAGGTTAGAGGATGCGGTGAGGATCGGATTAGCCGTATTGACTGAAGGCATACTCGTAGCACCACTAGAAGGGATCGGTGGTGTAGATATAAGAGAAAATAATGACGGTAGCAATTACGTTGAGCTTTCTTTCGCTGGTCCTATACGTTCTGCAGGTGGTACGGGACAAGCGATGAGTGTTCTGATAGCGGATGTTGTGAGAAGAGAGTTAGGCTTCGGCAGGTTCAAACCCACTCCATCTGAGATCCAGCGTTTTAAAGAGGAGATACCTCTCTACAAAAAATCTCTAGGTCTGCAGTATACACCTACGGCAGAAGAGATCTCGTTGATAGTTGACGGTTGTCCTGTCAGTATAAGTGGTGAGGGGACAGGACAGGAAGAGGTTTCCGGAAACAGAGATCTACCAAGAGTCGAAACGAACCAGGTGAGAGGCGGCGCTTGTCTTGTGATAGCTGAAGGTATGTGTTTAAAGGCTAAAAAACTGAAAAAACATGTAGAAAAATTGGCCATCGAGGGATGGGATTTCTTAGATGAATACATAGACGAATATGCGTCAGGTAAAAAAGACGAATCCGGAGATGAAGAGGGTAGTAAGAAAGGGGTCGCCCCTAGGACGAAATACATCCAAGAGACCATCGCTGGCCGCCCAGTTTTTGGACATCCGAGTGAGAAGGGCGGTTTTAGACTCAGATACGGTAGAACCCGCACCGAGGGGTTAGCATCTATTGCCGTCAATCCCGCGACCATGTATGTAACCGATGAATTCATGGCATTAGGAACCCAGGTAAAGACAGAGCGGCCCGGGAAAGCCGGAGCGATAACACCTTGTGACTCGATAGAAGGTCCTACAGTTTTGTTTAAGGACGGGAGTGTAAAAAGAATCGATTCTCCTGAGGAAGGTAAAGAACGGCAGAAGGAAGTAGAAGAGGTGATCGATTTAGGGGAAGTGTTGATTCCCTTCGGCGAGTTCGTCGAGAATAACCATCCTTTAGTTCCGGGCTCATACTGTCACGAATGGTGGATCCAGGAGGTCGAGGAAGACTTTGAAGAGAAAGATATCACTTCGAAAAGGGCAGTAGAGCTATCGAGGGAAAAGGATTATCCTCTTCATCCAAAGTTCACCTACTTTTGGGATTACGTTAGCATCGATGATATAAAACAATTAAGAGATTGGGTATCCAATAAAGGAGAAGTGGATGAAGAAGCATTGATACTTCCGGATGAATCTTATATGAAAGGTATATTGGAATCTATCGGTATCCCTCACGAGGTTGAAGATCATATTATCATATCAGTATTTGAACCATTCCTCTTTTCTTTAGGTTTGAATGAAGAGAATCTTACCAAAATTGAGGAATCTGAAAGTGACAAACCTTTAGAATATATAAGTGAGCTTGCTGGAGTAACGGTTAGGAGCAAAGGACCGACCAACATCGGCTCTAGGATGGCGAGACCCGAGAAAGCTAAAGAAAGGAAGATGAGTCCTCCTGTCCATGGTCTCTTTCCTTTAGGTGAAGCTGGAGGTTCAGAAAGGCTCATAAAAAAAGCTGTCGAAAAAAACGTGATAGAGGTGGATATAAGCGCTAGAAGATGTCAAAAGTGTGGAAAGGGCAGTGCTCAGATAAGATGTTCCTGTGGTGGTAGATGTGAGATCGTTGATGAGCCGAAAGAACAGAAGATCCCTATGAAGAGCATATACAGGCAGGCCCTCAACACTCTAGGAGAGGGTGGAAATATTAAGAAGATAAAAGGAGTAAAGGGGCTTATCACCGAGACCAAAACCCCAGAGGCTCTCGAAAAACCAATTTTGAGAGCAAAACACGATATCTACGTGTTCAAAGACGGCACTTCTCGATACGATATGACCGATCTTCCTCTCACCCATTTCAAACCGGAAGAAGTCGGGTTGACTGTAGACCAGGCTAAAGATCTCGGTTATGAAGAGGATATTGAAGGTAGAGAACTCGAAGAAGAAGATCAGATGCTCGAATTGAAACCTCAAGATATGGTGATTTCTAAAGAAGCCGGAGAGTATATGGTGAAAGTAGCAAATTTTGTAGACGATCTGTTAGAAAAATATTATGATCTAGCTAACTATTACAATGCCGAAGATAGAACCGATCTGATCGGTGAACTAGTTGTTGGTCTAGCTCCACATACGTCTGGAGGAGTTCTTGGAAGGATAATCGGATTTCATAACGGGAGAGCCGGGTACGCACATCCACATTTCCATGCAGCAAAACGCAGGAATTGCCTCCCTGGTGATATGGAGGTGAAAATGGTTGACGGCTCAACTCTAGAACTCGAAGAACTTTATAATACGGCCGATCACGAAGAAGAAATGGATTGTATGGGCACTACAGGAAAGGAAATAGATAGAGATGTGTTGACCGCAGTTGAAGAAAAGATAAATTCTTCGAAAGCTTCTAAAGTGATAAGAACCCCTGCACCAGAGTTTAAAATAGAGTTCAAAACTCAGGCCGGTAGAAAACTAGAGGTGTTTCCTGACCACAGGATGAAGACCGCCGACGGAGTAAAGAAAGCTAGAGAACTGGAGAAAGGGGATCAACTTTTAACACCCTTAGAGATCGATGTAAGAACAAAGGACAGAGACCATATAAGACTAGATGAACTCTTGTCAGATTCTGAAGATGTCATGATTAGGAGGGTAAATGAAAAAGTTGATAAAGCTATAGAAGGACTTGGAGGGTTAGTCAAAGCTTCTGAAACTCTAGATGTACAGAAAAAGATCCTTGGAAATTATAGATATCGAGAAAGTATACCTCTAGAACTATACATGAAACTCATGGAAATGGGTGATATTGAAAACACAATTCCTGATACTGCTATCCTCGCAGCTAAGAGAGATACTGTTGAGATACCTTTTTGGATAGATATTGATTCCGACTTTATGAAATTGCTCGGGTTTTATCTATCTGAAGGTTATGCTAGAAAATCCGAAAAAGAAGGAAAACAATTCTATCAAGTTTGTTTCGCATTTGCTGAGAAGGAGATGAAAGAAAATATCAGAGATACAATAAATAAAGTTTTCAAAATTGAGCCTTCCGAAGGAGAGAATGTTTTAACGATAAGTTCTAGATTGGTTTACGAATTTTTCCAAGAATTGGAGATGGGATTGAGTGCTAAAGAGAAAAGAGTTCCTAACTTTGTGAAATCTCTTCCGAAGGAAAAGGTATCCGATTTGATTGCAGCCTATTTCGCTGGAGATGGTTCAGTCGAAAGCGGATGTCTTCATGTGCAGGCGACAAGTGCATCGAGAAAGTTGCTTGACGATATAGATTTTTTGCTTAAAAGATTCGGGATTTACGCTCGTTATAGTCAAAGTGAAAGAGAGGCCGGAGGCGTTTTGCTCGAAAAATATGGGGAAAACCATTATGAGGGAAGAACTTTTCTTTCTAACAAGTTACATATTAGGTCCTCTCATTCAGTCTCTTTTGGAAAAAAAATAGGTTTCACTCTAGAAAGAAAGCAGCGAGAACTAGAGAAGGATTATTCTTTAGAAAGAAAACCAAGAGTAGAAATTGAGGGCAAGCTTGTTAGAGAAAAGATAAAAACAAAGGAAATAAGAAAGTCTGATGAAGAATTCATGTACGACATAGAAGTAGAAGATACTCATAATTTTGTTACAAGAGACAACATTATTACTAATAATTGTGACGGTGATGAGGACTGCATAATGCTCCTTTTAGACGGCTTACTCAATTTCTCAGAAGACTTTCTACCCGAAAAGAGAGGTGGCCTGATGGATGCTCCTCTTGTTTTGACAACGAAGATCGATCCACAGGAGATCGACAGCGAGGCCCATAACGTAGATATCGCTTGGAACTATCCTTTAGAGTTCTATGAAAAGACACTCGAATACCCTAAACCTAAAGAAGCAGAGGGTCTGATCGAAACTGTCGAAGATAGATTGAATACAGAAGGACAATATGAGAACTTTGGATACACTCACGAAACTTCAAGATTGGACGAAGCCCCTTCCACTAGCAGATATACACGACTCGGTAAGATGACCGACAAGATGGATTCTCAGATAAAGGTTGCGGATTTGATCAGAGCGGTGGATACAAAAGACGTCGTGAGCAGGGTGATAAATGATCATTTTATACCAGATCTCATAGGAAATTTGAACAAATTCGGTGTACAGCAGATAAGGTGCACTAAGTGCAATACTAAGTACCGAAGGATTCCATTAAGTGGGGAATGCAGATGTGGCGGGAATCTTACCTTGACTATCCACGAAGGCAGCGTTAAAAAGTATCTAAACTTTTCTTTAGATATGGTTGAAAAATATGAGGTCTCTGAGTATCTTTACCAGCGTGTACAACAGTTGAATAGACAGATAGGATCTCTCTTTGAAAATGATAAAGTTTCCACCCCGAGTTTAGACGAATTCTGTTGAAATCTCAATCGAAGGAGAGGAGACTAGACTGTTTTCTTCTTTCCATACCCTTTTCGAATTTCTTCAAGGCGGATTCAACACGACCTTCAGAGAAATCTCTTTCATCACATAGGAAACCTTTCACGTCTCCAAGCTCGTCTTCGAATCTGATAGTGTAATCATCTTTAACATCTGGATCTAGAAAAATTTCCTGTATGGCTTCGTAATTGTCGATCTGAGCATCTTTTTCTTCCAAGACGCTTTCTAGATCGTTGTATTTTTTGATATATTTCAAACCTCTTTTTGGCCCTATCCCTTTGACTCCTTCATTGTAATCGGTTCCACATAAAATACCTATATCAACAAGCTGTTTACGAGTGATATCTAGGTCATTTAAGACTTCTTCAAGTTCTATCAATTCAGGACTTATCTTTTTATAATCAGATGAACCGGGCATCTTTCGTTTACCGGTTACTGTAAGATTTTTAACCAATCTGTTCGCTCCGAAAAGCAGGGTATCGTGATCTTGGCTGGCCACCCCCCAAGCATCGCCGTTTCTTACTATATGGGCTGCCTGGCTCTCTCCTTCGGATGGAGCTTGGATCCACGGGATAGCAAGAAGGGAGAGCAACTTTTTGCTGCTCTCTTCGATTTCGTCGGTCATCCTAGATGTCTGCTGTGCTTTTATCCTTGCTCTTTCTAGGTCTCCTTTCTCAAGCGATTTCTCATACTCTTTTTTTGCCCTTTTCTTTCTTTCTTTTCTCTTTTCTAAAGTCCCTTCTTTCATCATATCTGGCGCGCCATCAAAAACGTATACTGGTTTAATCCCGGCCCCCACTAAATTTGCATTTCTATATAATATGCCCGAAAGATGAGAAGTAACCCTTCCTTCAGAATCCTTGAGAGGTTTACCGTCTCTCTGACGTATACTTGACAAGAATTGGTATATTATATTGTAAGCGTCTACAGTCATCACCATGTCTTCTAAATCATCGAAATTTATCTCTTCGCTCTTCAATATGTCTCCGATGCCAACTCCCATTTTATCAACTTTCTAAAAGATCGCTCCTTCCATCTGTACCTCTATCCCGTTATCGGTAATCACGAATGGTTTGATCTTACGTGAATGGTCGATCCTCCTCATCTTTATAACTTGAATGCTCAATTGGACTTCCTCCATATCAGATTGATTGTACCTCAAAAGGACTACTCCATCTGCCGTATACTCTATCAGTCCATCTCGAGAACTAGTTGGATTTTCGTCTTTTACTTCTGCAGTGAGTAAAGCAGTAGCGCCTGTATCTTTTATCATCTTACTCAATGCAAATAGTTGATTTCTTTTTTGTTGAGGCGTGTCAGCCAGCATGTTCAACAGTGATACGGAGTCGATAGCTATCCTTTCCGCATCAAAATCTTCTATGAACTGCGGAAGATCGCTTTTAATTTTATTGATCGTAGCCTCTGCATCGGCAGGTGTCAATTTTTTCACCGCTAACTGATTCTCGTCTAAGTAAGGCTGAAAATCCCAGCCGTAAGAAAGCCCAGTTTCGATCATGGCGTCCCTGTCTTCCTCTAGAGATATGAATATACCAGATTCGTCCTTTTGCAAGCCTTCCCAAATGTACTGAAGGGAAAAGGTAGTTTTTCCAGTGCCAAATTCCCCCATTACAGTGAACACGTGCCCCTTTGGCACACCGCCTTTCAACATCTCATCCAATCCATCTATACCTGTTTTTATTTTCTCTACATCTTTATTTACCATCATATCACCTTATCTTTTGATAATTTATCACGGTGTAACCTTGATAATCGGTCACCTCGGCCGTGAACCGAGCGATCTTCTCCCGCTTAAGATGAGGTAAAACACTCATGAACTTATCAACTAAAAGATAACGCTGTCTTTGGGAACTACGCGAAGTTTTAGACCATTGGAAAGAAAAAACCCCGTCAACACTATCGATTATCTGGTATTCAAGACTCTTTTCCACTATTCCCTTTGAAAGCAGTAGATAAACCACGCCCCCCCATCTTTTTGAAGCTCTTCTCATACCTTTTATAATGGTAACCAATTTGTTTTCGTCGATAGAGGAGTTCGTTAGTAGATCAGTGATGGAATCGATTACGACCATATTGTCTTCGGCATTGTTGTCTAGAAAATGAACGAGTTCTTCCAAAAGATCAGAATCGGAGGTATCTGAAAAAAGATCATTGCTACTAGGTTCTCTTGACCATCCCGAGGGGACCATTGTCCGTTGAAAGAATTCTTGAGAGAAGTCTTTAAATTCTAGATCGTTCACTATAATGTCGTAGTAATCCTGATTAAAAGAGGCACTAATTTCATCTAATATATCTTCTTTTGCTCGTGAAAATGTGATGTAGAAAATTTCCTCTGGTAGGACGGAACTTCTACAGACATCTCCTAGTACCGCTGAGATATCTCTCGGCTCTTCTTTCACTTTCAATATCTTTGCGGACGAAGTGTAGACATATTCAAGTCCGCCTGCGCCTATCTCGGTAAAAAGGAGTACCACAGAACCTGCAGGTACACCTCCTTTGATGATCGCGTCTAAATCGCTAACACCCGTTGGTATTTTCTTCATGATTTCACGTCGTCGGACCTTTGTCAGACAAACCGTCAATCATACTTATATCAGAACTTTACTTTATACTTTTCTTATTTACTTTATACTTTTCTTATTAGATATTATCTTGTATTGTTGCAAGAGTTTAATGAATCTAATTTTATTACCTTTCAAGGATTTAAAATCGAATAGAATAAAGACAATATTATATCTTGGCGGTCTCCAAAATCCTTTTATAGGAGCTCCCTTCCTAGCTCAAGTCCCCTAGGTCGGGACTCGATATCCCGATACGGGAAGTAAACTTAAAATACCTTAATCACGTAATGTTTAGAATGCACTCGGCGACATGAGAAAGGGTTGTCGAGGAAGGGTATAGGATCACTATGATCCGATGATTACCGATCATACGCAGACCTGGATGTGTACCAGACCGATAGTAATTGCTGCAATTACTCAGCCATTTGGTGGATGGCTCGGCTCGGGCGCTGACGAAGGTCGTGCCAAGCGGCGATACGCGAGGGGTAGGCGCAAGGAACCTTAGATCCCTCGATCGCCTAATGGGAATTCCTGCTGGAGCGAACCTCCAGCAATCCGTAAGGATGGGGAACTCCCCGAATTGAAACATCTTAGTAGGGGAAGGAAAAGAAATCAATAGAGATGCCGTTATTAAAGTCGATCGAACGCGGTGTAGAGCAAACCGAATCCTGCTGGAAACAGTTAGGAGATGTGGTGTTTTGGACTCCGGTACATCTTAACTATCCAATCCGAAGTCTCCTGGAATGGAGCACCAAAGAGGGTGATAGTCCTGTAGGAGGATGATAGAAAGATGATTCGGGGTCTCCAGAGTAACGTGCGTTGGATATCGCGCGTGAATTTGGGAGGCATATACTCCCAACACTAAATACGTCCCGAGACCGATAGCAAACTAGTATCGTGAGTGAAAGCTGAAAAGTATCCTTGACGGGAGATGAAAAGACCCTGAAACCAAATGGTTACAGACGGATAGAGCATGCAAGGGTTGAAGCCTTTTAGCCGGGGTGGACCGATGTTCTATCGTACGTTCTGAAAAACGGGCCAGAGAGTTCTGGTCGATGGCGAGGCTAAGCCTTCCAAGGGCGAAGCCAGAGGGAAACCAACAGGTTCGCATTCCGCTTTAGCGGAAGAGGAACGAGGTGTGTTCGCCTGGAGTCATCGGCTGCAGATCCGAAACCGGTCGATCTATGCCTGAGCAGGGTGAAGCCTTCTGAAAGGGAGGTGGAAGCCCGTAGGGTTGGTGAGCTACAAATCCCTCCCGTGACTTGGGCATAGGGGTGAAAGGCCAATCGAGACCGGAGATAGCTGGTTCCTTCCGAAACTACTCTAAGGTAGGCCTTGCTCGAGGTAGATGGTAGTGTAGAGCACTGATTGGGTATTCGGGGGCGAGAGCCCTTGGTACGCTGTCAAACTCCGAATCTATCATCGCCGTAGACAGCAGGAGTCAGGGCACCGGGGTAAGCCTGGTGTCCGAAAGGGCATGAACCCAGCCTGGGGTTAAGGTCCCTCAAATGCCGGCTAAGTGTTAGATCGAAGGGTGTCCGCAGTCGAAGACAACTGGGAGGTGGGCTTAGAAGCAGCCTTCCTTTAAAGAGTTCGTAACAGATCACCAGTCGAGACTGCGGGCCCTGAAAATGGACGGGGCTAAGCCGGTTACCGAGACCTCGGAGTACCGAGAGGTAACCTGGTAGGAAGGCGTCGGGTGCGGGTAGAAGCTTGGCTGTGAGGTCGAGTGGACCGCGTTCGAACGAGAATTCTGGTGTGAGTAGCAGCAAAGAACGGTGAGAATCCGTTCCGCCGTAGGGGCTAGGGTTCCTCGGGAATGATTTTCAGCCGAGGGTTAGCCGGTCCTAAGATGGCTCTTAACCGAAGTCATCGAATTGGGAAACAAGTTAATATTCTTGTGCCTCTGGCAATTCTGCCCAGTCTGCAACGCATCGGGATAGGTCAAGCAGAGTTTTCGCTCTGTTGAAAAGTATAACCCCGGGGAGAACCGTAATGGTGAGAACCGGATGAAAGCTTGATAGGGCGGACTGAGTCCGCTTTGGCTGAATCCTGGTGCCAGTGAAAAGTGGACTGGTAAATCACTGCTAGAGACCGTACCGAGAACTGACACAGGTGCCCCTGCCCTAGCAAGGCAAGGCGTGTCGGACAAACTCAGGCGAGGGAAATCGGCAAATTAGCCCCGTACCTTCGGTAGAAGGGGTGCCAGTCATGCGAATGGCTGGTTGCAATAACCAGGGGTCCTCGACAGTTTAATAAAGACCTAAATGGCAGCTAGTCCGAAAGGATTTGTACTGCCGTCGAATCCTGCCCAGTGCCGGTATCTGAATCCCTCATACAAGAGGTGGAAGGACCGGTAAACGGCGGGAGTAACTATGACTCTCTTAAGGTAGCGTAATACCTTGCCGCTTAATTGGCGGCTTGCATGAAGGATCAACGAAGGACCTACTGTCCCCGCCTGATGTCCGGTGAAAACGACATTCTGGCGCACAGTCCAGAACTCTCTACTTGAAAGAGAAGACCCTGTGGAGCTTGACTGCAATCTGTCGTTGGGGTACGACCTCAAATGTGCAGTGTAGGTAGGAGCCGTTACCCAGGCGCAAGCACAAGCTTGTCGCCGAGGCGACCATGAAACACTACCCTTTTGAGATCGTGTCCCTAACCGCTTCGGTGGGACATCGATAGATGGGCAGTTTGGGTGGGGCGCCACACCCTCGAAAAAATAACAAGGGCGTCCAAAGGTCGGCTCAGGTGGGTCAGGAACCCACCGTAGAATACAATGGTAAAAGCCGGCTTGACTTGGTCTAGAACAACAACGGACCAAGATGCGAAAGCAAGGCATAGCGAACCCCTGAGGCTCATTTATGGGGCCCAGGGATAACAGAAAAGTTACCCCAGGGATAACTGAGTTGTCTCCAGCAAGAGTCCATATCGACCTGGAGGCTTGCTACTTCGACGTCGGCTCCCTCTATCCTGCCGGTGCAGCATCTGGCAAGGGTGGGGTTGTTCGCCCATTAAAAGGGGTCGTGAGCTGGGTTTAGACCGTCGTGAGCCAGGTTGGTTTCTTTTTAGTAGAGATGTCTTGGTGCCTGAGGGGAAGGGGCCCTCAGTACGAGAGGAACAGGGCTTCGCGGCCACTGGTTTACCAGTTGTCCGAAAGGGCATCGCTGGGTAGCTACGCCGTATGGGTTAAAGGCTGAAAGCATCTAAGCCTGAAACTCTCCCTGAAACGAGGCACCTCTGAAGACTCCCGTAGAAGACGGGTTAGATAGAGCCGGGGTGTAAGTACGAAGCTTCGGCGACGTATTCAGCCCACGGTTACTAAAAGTCTGGATTGCGGCCTAACTGTCGGTTTGGTCATCAGACAGGTCTGCGTGTGAATATTGCATTTTTCTACATCTGCTTTTATTTGTACATAATCTAGCGTATATTCTGAAGAAAAGGCAAAAATAAATCAAGAAAAGATTTATTCTGTCTAGGTATGTTTCAAAAAACAGATTGATATGGATAAAGTCATGATAATTTTGATATTTTGGTTAGTTGTTGGAATTATTGGAGCCTCCGTTTTTGTATTATTCAGAAGAAAATTAGCCCTAAGACATCTAAACAAAAGGGATAACTATCTTCTGAAAAAAGACAAATTTTTAGTCAAAGTATTAATGGCTATCGTTATCACTCAGGTTTTGATAGTTCTATTTTTTATTTTGCTCTCAGATATCCCTTCTATAAAGGTTATACTTTTTGAATCATATCTCTCGATATTGATAGGTCAAGCGTTTTTGTTTACTAGAGTGATTGTATATGTTAAAAAATGCATAAAAATGGCTGAAACTCCCTCTTCTAAGTAGTTCAAGTAAGTCCAGCAGGTGTTCTTGAATCGAGAACCAGGTGAGATATGTATCCAAGGAGGAAAAAATAAAGAGACCAGATCAAGAGGCTTGAATCTTTGAGCAGTATGTAAAGAGAAACAATCCATATTATGAGTAGCACGTAAAGCAGGATTTTACTGTGAGCAAAGAACCTATGCCGACTGGTGAAAGGAGGATCTAGTTTATCTGGGAGTATTCCTCCAAATAAAGAGGCAAAGATCATGATGAAAAATAGGCTGACCTCCATCGATAGTATAGAGGTGAGAGTAGACATAAATGACGGGTTGGGAGGAAGAAATAACGACATGTGGAGGAAATGCCAGACGAAATAACCCAGAATGGCAAAGATTATAGATCCAAGGATGTGTGAGTTTCTTCTCATCTTGCTCTCATTAGGACTTATCGATAGGTGACTTTTATTTATAATTTATAGGGAGAGGGGGTAGGATGAAAATGTCATTTCTACTGTGGGAAACAATATAAAAGATGGATATTGACCTATAGTGAATTCGATTAGGTATGCGAAAACGCCTCTAACATTATTATCATAAAGGTAATACCGCTAACTAGATAGAGGCTGATAAATCCGTATTTCTTTCAAGGTAATCTCCGTCGATAGCTTCTTCCTTTGAGGCCGGGTTAGATGTGATTTATTTCACCTTAAACCAGGCAGGAGGCTCCTTCTTTCATGTGCAGGACTACATCCTTTCAGTCTCGAGGCATACCTGCCGAGAGAATAAGGGATTCAATTCCCTTCATCCTCGTTAGCACTGCGGAGGGCTGAGAGGAATGCCACTTTCACTGAACCCTCTATCGGATATTTAAGTAGTACAGGTACAATACTAAAAATAGATGAAGAGAACAGTCAAGATCAAGCTCTCTATAAATGACCGTAAGGCTCTAGAAGAAACTATAAAACAGTTCAAAAAGGCATGTCAGATGACTGTTGAAGAAGGTTGGAACGAGAACGGCCTCAACAACTACAAAAAATACAAACTTCAGAAAAGAGTCTACGATGAAATCAGAGAAACTACAGATCTGCAGGCCAATCTAGTAGTCAGAGCGATAGCCAGGGGTGCACAAGCAGTGAAAGGTTGTACTCAGCTACTTGAAAACGGCTTCAAAGCAAGCAAACCCAACTTTACCTCCGACTCGATAGCATATGATAAAAGAACACTATCAGTATATCTAGATGAAAAAAGATGCACCATATCAACGGTAAACGGCAGGATAGATGCCAACTTCGTATTACCGGAAGAAAGGAACGATTATTACAAGGAATACCTTGATGACAGTTGGGAGATAACTCAATCTACAATAGAAAAACACGAGTATGAAAAAGAAAATTCATTTTACCTACATTTGGGACTGGAAAAAGAAAATGAAGAAATAGAGCACGAAGATCCGACCGTTATGGGAGTAGATCTTGGCATGAACAACTTGGCTGTTACATCGACCGGCAAGTTCTTCAAAGGCAACCAACTCGACCATAATAGAAAAAGGTTCGAAGAGATGCGTGGTAAGCTGCAGCAAAAAGGCACACGTTCCGCTCATCTGACCATACAAAGGATGAGTGAACGTGAAAACCGCTACGCCTGCGATACGCTACACTGTATCTCTAAAGAACTGGTCGAGGAAGCTGAAAGGAACGATGTCGACATCATAACCTTCGAAAATTTGAAGTATATACGCGAACGAATGCCCAAAAACAAGTGGTACCACGTTTGGGCATTCAACAAACTGTACCAGTATGTTGAATACAAGGCCAAAGAACGTGGTATTCAGGTCAAGCAGATAGATCCAAGAAATACCAGTCGTAGATGCAGTAAGTGCGGACATACTGAAAAAAACAATAGAAACGGTAACAAGTTCAAATGCAAACAGTGTGGTTATGAACTCGATGCTGATTATAATGCAGCCAAGAATATAGGTATCAAACTTCTCCACCGACGGCAAAAGTCCTCTGCTGGAGCGGGCAACGGTCAGCTTGCCCTTAAGTCAGGAACGTTGAAATTGAATGGAGAGTATTCTCCTACCTTCTTATCCGCAAGGCTCTGCCTGAGGTATTTCGGAATTCAAAAGGAATTCTAAATATCGATGGAATTGTAAAACAATTCCAGTAGAATGCAGGGACGTAGTCCCGTACAGGTCAGAAATGGAGTTCACTGACAAGCTCCCATCCTTTAGGTGGGAGAAGCTGACAACTATTGTTTACATGGTGACAGACCTAGGGAGTAAATTGGTGAGTACTTAACTTCAAAAATCAAAAATGTTATTTATCTCACTGAATATGGAGGAGGGAATAGTTATGCAGGATGAGGAAGCTACTGAAGAAGAATTCACTGTTACGCCCTGGGAAGTGGAAGGTAAAATCGATTATGAAAAACTCACGGAAAAATTCGGAACCGAAAAAGTAGATGAGGAACTTTTATCGGGGATTGAAGATATAGCGGGTGAAACCCATTTCATGCTCAGAAGAGGGATTTTTTATTCCCATCGGGACTTAGATTGGATCCTAGACGAGTATGAAAAGGGTAATGAATTCGCGCTCTATACTGGTAGAGGTCCATCAGGGCATACTCACGTAGGTCATCTGATGCCTTGGATTTTTGCAAAATGGATGCAAGATAAGTTCGATGTGGAAATGTTCTTTCAACTTACAGATGATGAAAAATTTTTATTCAAATTTGAAAATACGCTTGAACAGACACATTCATATGCTCTTGAGAATGCAAAGGACATCATAGCGTTAGGGTTCGATCCGGAAAAGACACATATCTTGATCGATACGGACAATATCGATACTCTATACCCGTTAGCTTTAAAGGCGGGAAAAAGATTGAATTTTTCTAATGTTAAGGCAGTTTTTGGTTTCGATAATTCAACGAACGTGGGCAGTATCTTCTATACTGCTGTTCAGTCCGCTCCTTGTTTTCTTCCGACAGAGTTGAATGAAAAAGATGTACCAGTACTGATACCTTGTGGTATAGATCAGGATCCTCATTTCAGACTGACTAGAGATATCGCTGAAACTATAGGTTATCTAAAACCAGCACTGCTCCATAACAAGTTAGCCCCTTCTTTAGATGGAACCGGCAAAATGTCTGCTAGTCAACCTAAGACTACAATATTCACCACCGACAGTCCAGAAGATGTAGATGAGAAAGTTAACGAGGCTTTCACAGGGGGTAGAATTTCTGCAGAAGAGCAGAGGAAGAAAGGAGGTAACCCCGACATCTGTGCTATACAGAATTATAGGTTTTTCATCTTTGAGTCCGATGATGAGAGAGTCGATGATATAGCGAAGAGATGCAGGAATGGTGATATACTTTGTGGCGAATGTAAAGGACTTCTAAAAGAAAATATCAATGACTTTTTGGAGAAACATCAGAAGAAAAGAGAAAAAGCCAAAGATAGGTTAGACGAATTCCTTTTCGATGGATGACTTCTCTGTAAGCCAGTATCCTCACCTTGTATGCGAGCTTGAATAATCTATAAATAGGGGTCCCAATATAGTCACGCTTACTGGTCAAGAAATGAGATCTATATACTCTCTAATACAGGGGAAATAACTATGAGTTCTAGGTTGCTTGGAAGTCTAACTGCAGGAAAGAAGAAACCCTCCTCTGGCCCTTCGTGGCTTGAGAAACACTGGGATACCACAGTAGTTCTGTTGGGTATATTCATAATTGCGATGATGGTGAGAGCCTATTTCGCATATGAAACCGCTACAGAGTTTGGGCTCCCTTATCTGTTAGGAGGAGGAGCTGATTCACACTATAATGCTAGGATAATAAATTATATCGCTGAATATAATGAACATCTTTTCACTGATCCACTAAGAGCTTACCCTTTAGAAGGAAAAGTGAATACTCGACCTCCACTTTATCAATGGTCCATTGTCTTAGGTGGATATTTACTTCTACCATTTGTCGGTAATCTAGACAAGGCGATTAATCACTCCTTCATACTTTCATCTGCGTTTTGGGGCGCACTTACAGTTTTCCCTATTTACCTTATAGGTAAGAGGACTTTTGGGAAAAAAGCGGGGATCGCTGGAGCATTCTTGTTAGCAATAAGTGCCGCCCATCTTGAAAGAGGTGTTTTAACGAATACAAACCACGACGCGTTTTCGATGTTTCTGATCGTAACAACGTTCTTCTTCTTCATGCGTTCATTAGAGGAGATCACAGCTGGTAGAAAATGGGTTTCAGACTGGATGAAGCTTGACGAAATAAAAAAAGGTCTTTCTCGATATTTAGGTTCAAACAAGAAGAGTATGCTTTATGCCGCTATGACGGGTATAACGACAGGCGCTATAGCTTTAACATGGAAAGGTTACTCGTACGCGGTGGTTATAATATTAGTCTATTTTCTGATCCAGTTGTTTATAGATAAATTCAGGGAAAAGGATTCATTAGGGATCACTGTAAATATCTTCATCATCTTTATGATCGCTTTTTTGATAGCTCTTCCATGGTATGCAATGTATAGTCCTAAGATTTTGACAGATTGGTTTAGCTGGCCTTTGAATAGGTGGTTCCAAGTTCCATTCATAATATTCCTAGGAACATTTGGGATAGGTGTCTATTTTACCGTTACTAGAGATCTTCCCTGGCTTTTAACTTTCTCTATAATTATCGCTGCAGGAGTAATCTTCTTCACTTTAGGACCCGATGTTATTCAAACTGCCGCAGGTCAGTACTTTATAGAGAATAAAATGTATGCCACTATCGCTGAAGCCCAGCCACCTATGTTTAGCAGGTTGGTCCTCGCCGGAGGTCTCGCAACGTTTTTCCTATCCTGGGTAGGGATCGCTTTGGCAGCCTGGCATCTGAGAATCGAGTGGACACGTTCATTCGTCTTCATATTGATTTGGACTGCATTTGCAATTTATATGACGACCACGGCTGTCAGGTTCATCTTCAATGCCGCACCTGCTTTTGCACTCACCGCTGGTTGGGTATTAGCGCTTGTGTTCGATAAAACTGGGTTCGATGAAATCGGAAGATATTTTAGAAGGCGTAGAGGAAGTGTGTTGATCAGGATAAAGGAAGGAGTTAAGATAAAACATGTATTAGTCACACTGCTGATTGTATTTCTGCTTCTCACACCGAATGCCCTTTACGCTATAGATGCAGGAATTCCTTACGAAGAGAAGCAAAGGTACGAAGAACAGATTTATGACACCCTTCCCAGTTTTTTAAGACCTCCCGATTACAATCCCGAAGATGGCGGTTATCATTACTTAGGCGCTTTTGGATATACTATGGATAAACCTACTGAGTATTGGCCTACGGCATGGGAGGACCTAAGACAGCAAAATAAAGATATCCCCCCGGAAGAGAGACCTGCGTTCCTGAGTTGGTGGGATTACGGCTTCGAAGCTATGAATCAGGGTGAACATCCTACTGTAGCAGACAACTTCCAGCACGCCCACAGGTTTGCAGGTAACTTTTTGATGGCTCAGAACGAATCAGAGATGATGGCTCTACTTGTAGGAAGGCAGCTTCAATTACCTTACAGTGAAGAGGGTGGTTTCGAAGGTAGAGTAGAAGAAATATTGATAGAACACATAGGGGAAGAAAAAACGGAGGAACTAGAAGATATTTACAGGAATCCCGCTTCTTATCGTAATGAAGTCCTTTCCAATCCTGATAGATATCATCCTAGAGCTGACGATATTGATAACGTAAATATCCGTTGGGCTATGGTCATGGGTACTTTGTCATATGAAAATCTAGATACGTTGTCATCACTTTATAGGAGCATAAGTTTTGATTCTGGCTATGAGAGGCTCGAGAACAGGATCGGTTATTTCGCTGTGGACTCGAGAATGTTTCCGACCTCCGCTAGAGATACAGGTATTTTCCACGCTCCTGCTTTCCTTTCAGGACATAGAGTTGATGAAAGTGGTCGAGGGAGAGTACCAATCGATTTCTACAAGATGGTATTCGTTGACCAGCAGGGAAGAACATATGAAAGTCAGGAAGAGATTCCACAAGATGCACAGATAGTCGATCAGAGGATAGAATTTCAGCCGATGTTTTATAACTCGGCTCTATACAGGATTTTTGCAGGATACAACTTGGAGGAAATTGGGGAAGAAAAGGGTATTCCAGGTATCGATAATCAGGACAGTCAACGTAGTCGTCCTCGTGATCAACCTAAAGAACCTAAACCAGGATGGAATTTTACCCACTTTAATGAATTCCATAGAACAGCTTACTTCAACCCTTATCCTAGAGATGAGGTGCAGAATCATACTGATGCCTGGAGAGCGATGCCCTATAGGGAGGCAATCGAGTACGCTAGAGATGAAAATGTAACAGTTGACTTGAGCGGTCGGTCCTATATGGGGCAGGGCGTCATATTCTTGAGATATTTTGATGGGGCGATATTAGAAGGTCAAGTTAGAACTGAAGACGGAGAACCGATCCCTAATGCTAAAGTCACCGTTTTGGACACGAACACTAGTGGACGTTACCCCACCCCTCAACATACCTCTCGAACTGATGAGGATGGTAGATATAGAGCTATACTTCCTGAAGGAAATATCACTGTGATGGTTTCTACTGGCGGTGATGGTGAAGAAGTAATCAAACAAGAACAGATAGTGTTAGGTAGTGAGCAATTCGAAATTAATGAGGAACAGGCGATGAGAAGGAGGACAGACAAAGATGGTGACGGTAGGTGGGACTATCAACTTGAAAAAGATTTTGAAGTCCAATCCGGCCAAATTTCTGGAAAGGTCTTCTTGGATAGAGAGGGGACCGGTGAATACGATGAACAGAACGATACTGTAGTATCCTCTGTCGGTGAGGTTAGAATGAAAAACGAGTTTTCAGAGGTTAATTATGCTCTCGATATTGAAGATGGGAACTATGAATTTGACCGAGCCATACCTGGAATATACACGGTAAATACGACAATCCCTGGAAGCGAGAGCTCCGAAGGTGTAGAGGTGAACCCAGGAGAGAAGACTAATAGAGATATTCCTGTCTCTACAGGGAATATCACAGGATCTGTAAATTTTGAAGAAGAGGGATTGGAAGGAGAAACAGTTACTCTCTCCTTGAGAAGCATGGATAGAACCAAAGATGTAGTGCTAGGAGAGATGAGGAACTTCAAATTTGAGAACATTCCTCCTGGAGAGTATACCTTGGAGATAGAGAACGAGGATTATACCCTCAGCCAAGGACCACAAGTTATAGAGATGGTAGAGGGCGAATCTATAGAGCGTTTCGTCACTGTGGTTAGTGCTCATAGAGTTGAAGGAGTGATCAAAGAAGGGGGAGCAAGGATACCTAACCAGAGGTTGAATATCTTTACGAAGGAGTATGACAGAGATATCATAACCGATGATGAAGGTGAATTCAGCATAAAATTGCCTAGAGGGCACTACAACATATATGGGGTTAATCGCCAAGGAACAGAGGTCTCCGCATATCTAGATGATGTATTGGTGGAAGGAGATATTGCGAATTACGAGGGCGTGTTTGAGGATGCTCACAAGTTGAGTGGAACAGCCGAATATAAAGAACAGGGTGCCGATAAAGCAGAGATATTCGTGATAGATGGTTCAGGATCAGAATATCATATGACTACCAATCAAGAAGGAAGATTTAGGGCTTATCTGCCAGAAGGTCAATACACCGTTTATGGATGGAAACAGTTTGATCCTGAAACTGATCTTGAGTATAGTCTCTATTTCTGGAGAGAGGGATATCTCAATTTCGATAAGGATAGAGATGTCACTTTAGAAGCCTCATCAGCATCTATTCTCCGAGGTAAGGTAGTTAGAGATACATTGCCAGAAGAGGGTATATTTGCGGAATTAAAAGTGGAGTCTGAAGATAGAACTTTAAAAGCCTCTACTACGATCGATGGCGAATATCAATTGTACCTCCCTGAGGGAGAATGTACCTTCACGATAGAAAAATATGGTTACCATGAATGGACTGAGACTATAGATCCTTCAGAAGAAGATTTGGGCGATGGAGGACAAATCCCCCTTAACGCGAGAAACGTGACTATTGAAGGGAATCTTAATCTAGGTGATCATGCAATCGATAAAATGACAGTTGAATTCATACCGGATGGACATGGAGCCGTTAAGAAAGAAAAGACATTTTACGAGAACAATTATACGGTTGAACTTCAGCCTGGGAGTTACAGAATATACGGAGATCACTTTGGAGACGGCGACGAGGCAACAAAATACAATATTTCTGATTCGCTAATTATTAGGCCGGAAGATGAACATATCGAAAAAGACCTTGAGATCGAATACAAGGTTAGATTAAGAGGAAAGATAACACCGCACGAAGATGAAACCCCTTCTGCTGACATTTATTTCCAAGGACCTGAAAATAAAATGATATCAGCAAACGAGTCTTATGAGATATATCTTAAAGAGGGCGATTATTCCGTCCGAGCTATTCACCCAAGAGGGATTTCCGCCGTGCAAAGAAATCTCACTTTAGAAGGACATAATGAGATCGATTTGATCTTAGGGGGAACGACCCGTATTGATTCCAATATCGGTGGTCCGCCTGGAGATGAGATCGATGTTCGATTCAAAAATGTTGAATCAGGGTATGTGATAGATACATCTACTGATGTCGATGGAACATTGGACCTCAATATCTCTCATGGCGAATATGAGGTGACTGTCAATCATAGAACAGAAGAGGAGATAGATGGAAAGACTAGAGATGTGCTTTATCATCTTGATAGAACTGTTGAGGTTCCTCCTGTACCTTCTCTAAATTTAGACAAGCGTATATTGAACTCGACCTTGAGCGGTACTATAAGAGTAGGGGAAGAGCCGGTAAAAGGTGGAGAAATTGAACAGCTTAAGATACGATCAAAGAATGAGGTATACTCTCCCGAAGTCGATGATCAAGGTGCCTTTGAGATCGAAGAACTTGTCCACGGAAATTATACCATCTACATATCTGCCTGGGCCGGTAACTCAGATTATGCGTATTTTGAGACTTTTGATATGCCTGCGGAGGACAATCATCTTGAAATATCTTTAGAAAAATCAGTGATCTTCTCAGGGGACGTTTACATAGATGGTGATTCAGTAGAGACCGAGTTGGACTTGAGAAGAGGCAAAGCCCATAACACTTTCCAGACAGAAAAAGACGGTTCCTTTGATATATTCTTACCGAGAGATAGATACCATTTGTATATAGAGGCTACTAAAGACACCGAATTCGGGCTGACTAGCTATACTCGCTCTCAGGAAATTGATATAAAAGATTATACTTACAGAGACATCGAACTAAGTAAAGTGAAGGAGTACAGCGTGGATATAAACGGTATGGAGAGCAAGACAGCTTCTAGAGGAGAAGTCGTTGAATACACTGCTCAGATAACGAATACTGGCAATGCTCCTGATGAATATGAGTTTTCCATAAAGGGTGCCGACTGGGATGTTTCGATCTATCCCGAAAAAACTGATACGATCGGTCCAGACAAATCAAAGTATATCGAGATAGAAGTAGAAGTGGGTGAAGATGCAAACGTCGGTGATTCAGTTACCTTGGTTGCCAGTTCACCGAATTTAGACGAAGTGGAAGAAAAAGAGATTCCACTCCAAGTAAAACAACTATTCGGAGTGCGTATTTCAGAAGAGATCAAAGATAGAAAGTTTAGATCAAGGGAATTGAACTACTCCGTAGAAATAGAGAACATGGGAAATGGCCCCGACACATTCCAGATCGAAATCCTTAATAGAGAAGAACTGAAAGATTATGGTTGGGACGTTACTGTGGCAAACCAAACAAACGAAATAGAAGCACAAGAAACAGAATCGATACAAGTGAGTTTGAATTCAATATCACCCAGTCCAAGAGAAAATGTTGAGATAAAATTGAGGGTGACCTCGGAAGGAGACGGCTCGGTATATGAGGAAAGGACCATCAGTGCTTCAATACCAAAACTAACTGCCTATGAAGAAGATATCAAGTTCGAAACAGAGAGTTTCAAACTCGAAGAAGAACCTATCATCACCCTCAGTAATTGGCAGTGGGGCGGGATAATAATACTTGTTTCGCTCGGTGCTCTTTACATCTTGAGAAAGAAGAGGTGGATATGATGGATGCGAAGAAGTTTACAGTATCGGTAAGCATGCTTTTACTCCTATCTATGTCATTATTAGCCGGGGTCCAAGTATCAGAAGGAGCACGAGAGAGTCCTAGAATAGACCCAAGAGTGGTTGAAGGTCCAGATGAATTGTTCGTGAATGAAACAGAGACCTACAGGATAGAGATAGATGGATTCTTTTTGGCGAATGGAAAGAAGGTAGAAGCCAATGAAGCCGATAATTGGAGTCTGACAACAGAAAGTAATCTACAGACCACCATAGAGCCTCTAGAACAAGAAAGTACAGATAGTAATATTTTCAACGTTACCGTCACCGTACATGAAGAAGGTAAAGGGCATCTGAATTTTATAGCCTACTGTAGTAAAAACGGTCAAGTTTTTTATTCAGAAAGAGAGTTCTCTATTGTATCTGAGAAACCCGAAAGCACTTCTGTTCGAATAAAAAATCCTACAGACACTCATATAGAGGAGATGAGAGTCGGTCTCTACATAGACGGTAACCTCAAAACTACCCAAACCCTCAGTGATATGGGTCCCGAAGAAGAAAGACAGATAACTTTCCAATGGTCCAAACGGGGGATTGAACCTGGAGAGCATACTATAGAAATATGGGCTGATTATAGTTCTGCAGAAAATGAAGATTTTAATAAACAATCAATGATCATGAGTCGGACCTTTCAGGTCGAAGAGGAAACGAGCAATCTTATCTATGCGGGCATAATAGTGGCAGTGATGGGGGCGGGATCCTTGATATTCTTCTGGTATAGACGCAGAAGGAAGAAACGAAGAAGGCCCTGGTGATCTGAATACTCTAAACCATATTTTTTTCTTTTTTACATCTAGGTTTTTACATTATCTTGATGCCATGAGATAGATTTTTATCTAGATGGATCGGTCCCCTACTGTCCTTGAGTAAGAATGCCTTTCCTTCGGATATCAGTGCTACGGATAAATTCTCAAACTTTTCCGATTTGATCGGTTCTAGTTCTTTTTTAGATAATATTTTATCGTTTTCCCAAACTACTGTTCTAAGTTCGTACTCCTGGAAATCGTCGAATGAAATTTGATCCGCATCTGGATTCGTTCCTTGGATATTCTCTCCAATGTCTCCTTTAGGTTCGAGTAAAGATACGTTGTCGCCTTCCTGAGCCGCTAACATCATACCTTCAGACTTTATACCTCTCAACTTCGCTGGTTCAAGATTGGCCACTACAACTATCTTTTTACCTTCCATCTCGCTCTTATCGTAATGGGGTTTCAATCCCGCTACTAAAGTCCGCTTCTCGTCACCCAAATCTATTCGAGCGATATAGAGCTTGTCCGCGTTTGGATGTTCTTTCACTTTTGTTATTTTACCAACTTTGAGGTTCAATTTATTCAGAGAACCGATCAATTTGGAATCCTCTTCCATCTCTTTGAGGTCAATAGTTTCATAGAGTGGCTCGGGCTTGGCCAATTCATTTCCAGGTTCAAGTGGATTGAGAGCTTCGTCCCATTCTTGTTCATGGACAGAACCTTCCTGGTATAGATAATCCCAGAGCGTATCCATGCTGTGTGGTAGATATGGGGCGGCACTTACACAAAGCGCTTTCACCAGTCGAAGAGAAACATTCAGCGTAGTCTTCGCTGCTTTTTCATCATCTTCTAGGTCTTTCCAAGGGGCTTTGTCGTTGAAATATCTGTTTCCTTCTCTCGAGAGTTCTAATATTTTCTTTAGCCCTTCTTTGAACTTCCTATTTTCGATGTTTTCACCGACTTCTTCGGTCAAACTTTCGATTTTGTTTAACATCTTTTTGTCCCTTTTGTTTAGTTCCCTCGCTTGAGGCACTTCGCCGTAATTAGAGTAGGTGAAAGAGAGCACCCTGTGGATAAAGTTACCTAGATTCCCTACAAGTTCTGAATTTACTTTATCTTGGAACTCCTCCCATGTGAAGTTAGTATCTTTTACTTCGGGCATCACCATAGTTATATAATATCGAACGGCGTCGCTGCTGAAATCATCTAATATATCGGGTAGAGATACTATTGTCCCTCTGGAAGTAGATAATTGTTGACCTCCTATTCTCATATATTGATTAGCGGGTACGTCGTAAGGAAGGTTGAGTTCTTCGTCATATCCCATCAACATGGCTGGCCAAATAATAGTATGAAACGGGATGTTGTCTTTTCCTAGGAAGTAATAATGCTCTGCATCGGGATTCTTCCAAAACTTTGTCCAATCTCCGTCATATTCTTCCGACCACTTTATAGATGTTGAAAGATATCCTATTACCGCTTCAAACCAGACATATATCTTCTTCTCTTCATAACCTTCTATAGGCACTGAGATCCCCCATTCCATGTCACGAGAGATCGGTCTATCTTCAAGTCCTTCTTTCAACCATCCCTTTGTAAAGTTGAGAACATGATTTTTCCAGTAATCTTTATCCTCGATGTATTCTTCTAAAGGTTTTTGAAAATTTGAGAGTTTTAGGAAGAAATGTTCGCTTTCTCTAAGTGTTGGGGTCTCTCCACAGTGCATACACTTCGGTTCGATGAGATCTTCTGGATCCAAAAGGGTTCCACACTCGTCGCACTGGTCACCTTTGATATCTTCCTGTCCGCACTCAGGGCAGGTCCCTATCACATATCTGTCAGGGAGTGATCTCTCACAATTTTTACAGTAAAAAGTTTCCATCGTGTCTAATCCTATGTGGTCCTTTTCGTAGAGAGTTTTAAAGATATCTTTAGCCACCTGCTTATGTGTTTCGTTCATCGTGTACGTGAATAGAGTGAATTCGACACCTAGGTCCTCTAGAGCTTTGGAATTGATCTCGTGATACTTCTCTGCCGTTTCCTTTGGAGTAAGCCCTTCTTCTTCAGCTGTGACGGTGACGGGAGTACCGTGTTGATCTGATCCAGAAACCATCAGGACTTCGTTGCCTTTCATCTCATGGTAACGCCTAAATATATCGGGAGGTAGGTAACAACCTCCTACTTGGCCTATATGAATCGGTCCATTAGCATAGGGCCAAGCTACTCCTATCAATATCCGTTTCATGCTTAGGAGAAATGACTCTTAGAATATAAATCCAATGATTTGTTACAAACTATGCAGGCGCCGGGATTTGAACCCGGCCAATGAGCTTGGAAGGCTCAGATCCTAACCAGACTAGATCACGCCTGCAGTTCAGCAGAAAGATTACTGATGGGGTGATATTAATCTTTTCCGTTGAGACA
>JAGXLF010000045.1 GCA_018334835.1 Thermoplasmatota archaeon
GGATGAAAAAATCGACAAAAGTTTTCTCCTCAACGTTCTGCACGAGATAGAAGATATGAGAACACTAGATGAACTCTACAGAGTGATGAAAACTGACGGGAAGATATGCATCGTAGATTGGGATAGAGAAAAGATAACTGAAAGAGGCCCACCGGCTCATGAAAGGTTGACATTAGACGAAGCTCTTAAGTTGTTCGAAGGACATGGTTTTGTCATCACCGATAAAGGGAAATGGAAAGATCATTACTGGATTAAGGCGATATTATGACAAACAATATATTCATAACAGGGCCACCCCGTTCGGGAAAGAGTACTTTGATCGGGGAGATATTGGAAGAGATAAACTTGAATGCAGAAGGCCTTAGAACGCCGGATATAAGAGAAGATGGGCAGAGAAAAGGTTTCAAACTTGTAGATATAAACAGTGGTGAGGAGGGTATCCTCGCTCATGTTAACGTGAAAGAAGGGCCGAAAGTCAGCAGATATAGGGTGGATATGAACGACCTTAAAAAATTCACTGAGAAGTCTCTAGATAACATCTCTCAAGAATGCGATATCGTGGTGATAGATGAGATAGGAACGATGGAGTTGTACTCAGACTATTTTGTGAAAAAAGTAGAAGAACTATTGGAAGCGAACAGACCGGTTATGGCAGTACTCCACAGGAACCAAGTCAAAAAATACGGAGAGAAAGGGGAATTATTCGACCTAGGAAAAGAGGATTACGAATCGGCAAAGAAGAGAATAAAAGAGATATTGAGAGAATTATAGATCAATCTCGCTCTTCATCCAAACAGTGCGCTGTGGGAAGGGTATAGTCACCTCTGCCTCTCTGAATTCCTGATCGATCTTGTTGCGGATGACGCTAGCGATATCCCACTGCTTCATATAATTATCTATCCAAAATCTGAGATTAAAATTCAAACTCGAATCGCCAAAACCGCTGAACCTCACAACCGGTTCGAACCCTTCCTCTTCTATGATACTATCTTCATCCTTCAATACATCGTAAAGAATGCTTTTGACTCGGTCTATATCTGAACCGTACGCTACGCCCACGTTCACAACCACTCTCTTCTTTTTGTCCGGCTCAGCAAGATTCTTGATCTTTTGATTTGCTATTGCATTATTGGGGAGTATTATCATCTCATGATCTCTTATGTTGTAAAGTTTCGTACTTCTCATCCCTACATTTTCGACTCTACAGTATTCCCCACTCTCCAATTCTAATACATCTCCGATGGTGAAAGGCCTGTCTAAAAGAAGATGCACCCCGCTGAAAAAGTTAGATAATGTGTCCTGAGCCGCGAAAGCAACTACAAGTCCCAATACACCTGCACCAGCTAGCAGTGCGGTGATTTGAACTCCCAATATCCTCATCCCTATAATCAGGCCCCCTAGCAAGATGATTATCATACCAGCTTTTTCAAAGATTGGTTTCAATACTTTGCCGAAAGGAGAGGTTTCGCCTCCACGCCTTAGAGATATCTCATCTAAAATTCCATCAAAGATCTGATATGCAACGTAAACCCCTATACCAAGGGCTAAAAGTGAATAAACCTGAAACAGAGATGCCCGGATCTCGAAAGGAAGTTCGAGCCGTAAGAGCGAGTTGATAAATCCGTACAAAAAGATGAAGACAAGAAGAGGTCTTCTGATCATCTTCAACATTAGCCTATCTAAATCGGTTTGCGTCTTTTTTGTGAGCTTATGTAGGAAAGGTGTTACAATGAAAAAGACAGTCATCCCAATAACGAACCATATCAGGAGGTTCAGCATGAATGCACCGATAGGTCCGTTTAGTGGAGAGGGTAATGGATTTCTATATCCACCAACTATTGTGTTAGCTTCTGCCGCATCGGGAAGATCTCCGATGTTTATTGTGATGTCTCTCTCTGCTTGGTGTTGGATCTTACCTTCCCTACTAAAAGAAAAATTAACTGACGCCTCTATCTTTTCAACATCTGGAAAAGTGGGGACTTCGACGGTCAAAGTCACTATTTTATCATTTTTTAATATGAAAATACTCTCCGGATCTAATTGATAATTCAATCCTTCCAATCCCTCAGTCCTGATACTTACAGTATAATCGGGATCATCGGGAACTTTTTCGATCGTCCATCTAAAAGTGGTCTCTTCACCTCTATCTACCGTTTTTTCATATGGCTCATCGTAACTACCAACAACGGGTTGCCCCTCTGTGGTGCCTAAACTCAAAGCAACTACTGGGCCTAGAACCAGTAATGTAATGACTGTAAAGCAGAGAAATTTTTTGGACTTCGGCATTGTTTTTCTCTATATATATGAGGGTTTATAAACTTAATCAAGTCCGCCCTTACCTATGCTCAAGTATTTTATCTCTTTATCTAATTTCTCTTCATCAAGCACTCTTCTGCCATCGAGTACGACTTTATTCTTCATCACTTCAAAATCCTTTCCTTCTAACTTACTGAAATCATCCCAATCATTCTGGATTATACAAGCTTCCGCATCTTTCAAAGCTTCTTCTATACTATCTGCATAGTTTATACTAGGGATTACCTCTGAGAAGTTGTCCATTCCCTTTGGATCATACCCAGTGACTTTAGCTCCCTTTTCCAACAAACTTTCTACTATGGGTAAAGCTCTAGTTTCCCTGATATCGTCGGTCCCGCCTTTGAAAGTGAGTCCTAGGACCGTAACGTTCTTACCTTTTAGGTCCCCTAGCTTTTTCTCCAATATCTCCACGGTATGTATGGGTTGTTGACTGTTTATAAACAAAACCGCTTCTAGCAGTTCCGCTTTGATGTCATTTTTTTTAGCGAGATTCTTTATGGCTTTCACATCTTTAGGAAAACAACTCCCTCCAAAACCGGGTCCGGCATTCAGGAAATCTCTTTTTATCCTGTGGTCAAGACCAACTCCGTCCATGACATCATAGACATCGATACCCACTTCTTCGCATATCCTCGACATCTCATTGGCGAATGATATTTTGGTGGCCAATAGAGCATTAGAAGTGTACTTTATCATCTCCGCTGTCCGTATATCCGTGACCAGTTTAGGTGCGTCAAAACTTTCGTAAACCCGTTTTATGGTCTCTCTACTTTTTTCGTCCCAGCCACCTATGACTATCCTATCTGGATCTAGAAAATCATCTAAAGCGACACCCTCTCTTAAAAACTCTGGATTCATCCCTAGGCCGAAATCCTCACCTACTTTTTTCCCACTCGATTCAAGGATCGACTTAATGAGTCCGTCGGTAGTACCTGGAGTTACCGTGCTTTTTACGACCACGATGTGATAATCGTTCTTTTCATCTATTGCTTCTGAAACGTCCTCTGTTGCGCTCTCTATAGCGCTCGTATCTATACTACCGTCTTCCCTTGAAGGTGTCCCTACACAGATGAATGTGATATCAGTTTTTTCAACCGCACCCTGTAGATCAGTTGTGGCTGATAGTTTTCCAGAATCGACGACTTTCTCAAGTAGCTCTTCCAATCCTTCTTCATAGATGGGGGGTATCGCATTATTTATTGAATCTACTATATCCTCATCTATATCGACACAGATGACTTCATGACCGTGTTTTGCGAAACCTACGCCGCTCACTAGTCCAACATACCCAGTACCGATGATAGATATCTTCATGGTTCTCCAATTATAACGCTCCTCTTAATTTTTTTGTTTCGGAGCTTCGTAATGGATTTGAAAGTTTTCTCACTTATGGTTTTAGAAGGAACGTTTACGGATTTTTTTAACCAGTTCTCTTCGGTGGAATTTTGATCCGCAGTTCTGGCAGACCATCTTTCCGTCACGGTCAACGGCAAGCCATCCCTGACCGCAATCCGGACAGTCCAAGTTTTCCCCTTGTTCGTCATCTTCAAGTTCTAACTCGACCATCATGATGTGTATATGAAAAATGGTTTGTAAATATTTCTGTTGAAATGGGTTTGCTAAGTAAAATTTTAATTACAAGGTGTATTCTTGCTCATACACTAATTTGGGCGTTTGGTCTAGTCTGGATACAGATCGGAACAAGTTCCAAAGGCATCCAGACTATTCACAATTAAAACGATAAGGGCGTGTGGCCTAGTCTGGATATGGCGACAGCCTCCTAAGCTGTAGCTCAGGGGTTCAAATCCCCTCACGCCCGCTCTCTTTTTCACCAACGTCACCTTTGAACAGAGCACCCTTCTGCTACAAATCACGAGTTCCCTGAACGAATAAACATAGGAAAATTGAAAAGATAATCTTCTGAGTATTATAGTTATAGTTGAGGATGACATAAGGATGAAATCCTTGATGTCTTCCAACATAATTTAAAAATATCTGATCTTATTCTCAATACTTCTCACACATCGAGGTCAACTCTCCATTTTAGTTATAAATTTTCGACTTTATGAAGATGAAAATGATATCTATAGAAATTTATCGTCTCTAAAATTTATTTAATAAAATACAAAGATATATATGCTAGTAAATTCATATCTTTTTTTGGGGTGTAAAACGAAATCAAATCAAAAATGATGGAGGAATAGATATGGAAATAAAAAAAGTATTAAAAATAGCGGGGATGAGAAAGATATTATGTCTAGGCATCGCAGCCATGATGCTCTTTGGGGTCTTTTCTTTCCTCGCGGAGGGATTGGAAGAGGAAAGTGCTAGGGAAAAACAATCAAATGAAAGCGAAGTAGGATACGAGATAGAGCTCAACGAGGTAGAGAGTCAGATTTTTTCGATGGAAGAAGATGAACCGGAGAAACAGGAAATAAAGGTAAAAGTCCATATGATTGAGGGTTCTGGGATCTCCGAGGAAGATGTTGAAGATTGGATTGAAGATGCTGAGTCAGAGGATGTTTTTGGATGCAGCTTTAATTTCAGCGTGGAGGTAAACTATGAAGATGAATACAATGAATCTAAAAACCACGATAATAAATTGAACATATGGGCCGCCCCACAAAATCCTTGGTCTGAAGACTTTGATTCTGTTAATCCTGACATATCAGCGCAATGGAGAAATGAAGTTATGCTGGTTCCTGGCGATGGTGATAATATATCTATCAAGTCTTCTACGCTTGCGCATGAGATGGGACATTACTTTGGTTTAGGACATGAGAATGACGACCCTGAAAATATCATGTGTCCGGATAACTGGGGCGATCCACCAAAATCTTGTAATCGAAAAGGGACGAATGTGACAGAATCACAGCAAGAAAATGCAACAGAGAGCCCTAACGCTCAAGCACAGAAAGCCTTTACAGAAGACCGTTGCGCGAATATACGAGAGCCAAATGAAACAGCTGAAGAAATGCCTGAGTTTATAGATCTTAACTATGCCCAGGTATGGACAAATGACACTCATCTACATCTAACTTCTACTGTCAAGAGATACGAATACGAGGACTGCAGACTTGGTTTTTATTTGGAAACTGATGGTGACACAAACACTGGAGACCCTGACGAAGGTCTAGATTATTATGTAGGTTTTAATCCGATGATGGAGGAGACTATATTTGAGGAGTGGGCTGATGAAGAGTGGAGACAGTTAGGTCCTACCGAGATAAGTTTTGATTTCGCCTATATTTATCCAGACATAAATATCAACCCAACTGCGACGGGTGTTGAGTTCACATTACCTCTTTACATATTAGAAAGAATAGAGGGTGACACACTCTCGTTTAGGGCCACTGGTGAGTTTGATACATATGTAGACAACTTACCTGAGGATGGGTTAAAAACGATCAACTATGCCGCTGATTCATACTACCTTGAAGTTTCCAGCACCGACGGTGGAGAAGTAACAGAGCCTGGAGAAGGCACCTTTGAATATGCACCGGATGATGTTGTTGACCTCGCAGCGGAAGCTGATCCAGATTATCATTTCGTTGGATGGACTGGAGACAACGACACTATAGCAGATCCCGAGGATTCTGCTACAACTATTACCATGGAAGATGATTACACGATAACAGCGGTCTTTGAGATAAACAAATACGATTTGACGATAAACAGCACTGAGGGAGGAGAAGTGACAGATCCTGGAGAGGGCATATTCGAATACGCACTGGATGATGTTGTTGACCTCGCAGCGGAAGCTGATCCAGATTATCATTTCGTTGGATGGACTGGAGACAACGACACTATAGCAGATCCCGAGGATTCTGCTACAACTATTACCATGGAAGATGATTACACGATAACAGCGGTCTTTGAGATAAACAAATACGATTTGACGATAAACAGCACTGAGGGAGGAGAAGTGACAGATCCTGGAGAGGGTTCATTTGAATACCAAGCGGGTACTAGCGTGAACATAGTTGCTAGTGCTGCCGAGGGATACAAGTTCGTAGAGTGGACGGGAGATGTAGAAGATATGGATGATCCAGAAATTGCGAATTCCACGATAACTATAGATGAGGATAAGGTATTGACAGCAAACTTCGAAATCGATGATGACACGGAAGAAGACGAGGATGATATAGAAGAGGATGATGGGATACCTGGATTCACGTTAACAATTCTTTTACTGGCAATGATCATTTCTGGAGTTATCTATCAGAAAAAAACCTATAGTCGGTGAGAAGTTCAAGTCTTACAAAAAAAAGTAAAAACCTTTCCATCTACCGATAGGGGAGACTATACTAGTTCAAGATGTCTCAGAAACTAGCGAACTCTCCCTATCTTCATTTTTCTTAAAGATATTTTATCCGATTTTGTGACGACGGAGAAATCTTACTAGGAGAGTGATATCACTCTTCGTCATCCTTAGGAGGCTTATCTTTTTCTTCATCTTTCTTACTGTATTGATAGATTTTGAATATCAAAAATATCACGACTAAAGCTAGAGTTACAACAATCGAACCAGAGATATCAAAAAAGAAAGTTATCAGGTAAGCTGTTATGGCGACGAATATACCTACCATTATGTAAAGCATTATCCATTCCTTGAAACTAAATTTTATCGGCATGAGGTCCCAACTACTCTTTTTCAATTAAATTAAAGAAGTGTTTTTCAAGAACGAACTGTTTACTCTTCTTCCTCGGTCTCCACTGTTTCTTCAGTTTCTTCCGCTTCCTCTTCCATTTCCTCTTCCGTTTCTTCTTCGAGTTCTTCAAATTCTTCTTCTATATCTCCCTCTTCCTCTTTTTCAATGTATTCTTCTATGAAACGGATCTTCTCTGCATCTAGATGGTCTCTCAGATCTCCCACAATCCTGTATTTGGCAACGAACCAGTTCTGATCGTATTTACACTGCTCTGGCAGTATGATATCTATACCATCTTCAGTCTGCTCTACTTCGAAATCGCTTTTCTGATAGTCCATCTCTAATATTCCTTCAGCTATCTCTTCTTTACTTTCAGGCTTGTCTACGATCTTGAAGTCGTATTTCAGGGTTTTACCGGCTAGAGGATGGTTGAAATCTATTCTCACTCTTCCAGCTGTAGCTTGGATGATCCGGCCTCTCCGGTTATCTATCTCTACCTGTTTTCCTTCCACTGGCTCAATATCTCGTCTTCGCATCTCCCGTCTGCTGTAAAGCTCTATCTTTTCTGGGTCTCTGTTGCCTATGCCTTTTTCTGGAGGGACTTCGACAGAATCCTCCTCATCGATCTCAGCTTCTTTCAAAGCCTCTCCAAAACCTTCAGCTATGTTCTCTCCACCGATCACTACCGGACGAGGACCATATTTGGAATCCTCATCAAATATCTCTTCTTCTTTAGCCTTCTCTTCATCGGTTGTATCGAACAGAGTAGGCTCTTCTTCCTCGTCGTCAGGCATTACCCATACATCGTAATCCACGTAGATAAGATCTCCTTCTTCCATTTGGGGCACCTAACGGTTGGTAAAACCTACTCCTTTTTAACTATTTCCTTTTTAACTCTTTTATATCCTACCAACCGATAACCTTATTCATCACCCGGTACAATTATGGCCTCATGGACTTCAAGATATCACCTGTGATGAATGCAGAAGAGATACTCGATAAAGCCTTCGGCCGTGCCTCTAAAAAGACAAAAGAGGCAAAGGACCGGGTCGATAGAAAGAAAAAGACGGCTTCTGTCAAACTCAACACTGTTGCGCATATAATAGAAGATACTATCGGGAGATATGAAGATGAATTCCCGACTTTAGATATACTACCTGAGTTTTACTACGAGATAATCGATATAATCATAGGAATAGATGATCTAAAAAGATCATTAGGAGCGATAAATTGGGCGAAAAGGAGGGCGAAAAGAACTCTTATGGAGGCAGCAAGAGAAGTCGTTTCCAAAGAAGAGGAAGACGAGATAGAAAAGGTTATGAATCAAGCCTATGCGAGGACCGACTCCTTTCTCAAGCAGGTCAATGAAAATCTAGAATTTTTGAAGGACGCTAGAAAAAAACTCAATTCCTTACCCGATATCAGACCGGAGCATCCTACTGTAGCTGTGGCGGGCTATCCTAACGTAGGTAAATCTGAACTCGTCTCTCAAATATCGAGCGGAAAACCGAAGATCGATGTTTACCCATTCACCACTCAAGAAGTAGGGATAGGTCATTTCTTCCTGGGATATAGAAAATGTCAGCTGCTCGATACACCTGGAATGCTCGATAGACCGAAAGAAGAAAGGAACGAGATCGAGATGCAGGCTGTCAAAGCATTGGAAAGTCTAGCCGACCTCATCATATTTCTGTTCGATCCTACGGAAACATGCGGCTATCCGATGGAGAAGCAAGAGGAACTCTGCAGAGAGATAAAAGACGAACTTTCAGAGATCAAATTCATCGAGGTGGAAAACAAATTGGACTTAGATAGAACGGATTCTGACAGATTTAAAATCTCTGCGTTAGAAGGGGAAAATCTGGATGAATTGACTGAGATGATAAAGTCAGCCTTGAGCGAGAAGTACCCTATGGACAATATAAAAGAAGAAGACTTGAAATATATAAAAGATCCAGAAAAAGCCCCCGAGGAGCCGTTCACAGATTTTGAAGACCTAGATTACTGATCAGCTCGTCTTCTCTTTAGAGGGCCTTGAATTTTCTGCTCCTTTCCCTTTACTTCTTAGTCCTCTAGACTTCCTGCCTGCCGAAGTCTTTCCGTGGAAGACTCTTCCTTTCTGGTCTTTCTCGCATATCCAATTTATATCAGGATCGTTCTGTATCGAGGGATGATCGGGATCAACCATTATGACTTCGAAGTATTTTTTACGCCCGTCTTCGCCGACCCAATAGGAGTTCAGAACTCGCAGGTTGGGATATTTTCTAGAGGTTCTCTCTTCTGCGATCCACTGGAGGTTCTTCTTTGGGGTTATCTTCTTGACACCCATCCTTTTAGGTCCTCTACCTGCTCTAGGTCTTTTTTTCCTCAGGTTGCCTCTCCTGACCTTCGCTCTAGCCAGCACAAAACCTGGCTTGGCTTTATAACCTAATTTTCGAGCCCTATCCAGTCTTGTAGGCCTTTCTATCCTCTTAAAATTATCGTCTCTTCTCCACTGTTTTAATCTCTTTCTCTGAAGTTCCTTTAAATATCCCTCTTTCGGTTGCTCCCAAGCTTTCTCAATGTATTTGTACATACTAGGGTATGTTTCCATCGACTCTTCTTCCTCTTCGCTAACAATATCTTCTGCCATGATATCACGTTATTCCTGTTTGTGGATTCACCCTGTGAAGGGCACATCTCCTGCGGGTATTTACCCACGACTAAAAAAGTTGTATGGATACGTGGTATATATGCATTGTTATTTGAAGCTGACCTCTACTACGGGGTTAATTTTTAATACCCCTCACCCTTATCGGCAAATAGTTAAATCCTCATAAACATTCAAGGTGAGATATGATGAAAGTACACAAAGTGATGGGAAAATTCAGGATGAGTAAAGAGAAAGGTGAATGGCAGCGTTTTTCAAAAGAAGTGATCAGCGAGGACGAGGAAGAAGCGATAGAAAAAATCTATTCGATTTTAGGTAGTAAACATCGCGTCAAGAGAACGAACGTCAAGATTTACGATACTGAGGAAGTAGATGAGGATGAAGTAGAAAATAATCTTATACAAGAGAAAATAGAAGCAGAGGAATGAATATAATGGTTAATCAGATGGAATTACAGCAGAAGGCGAATCAACTCGAACAGATGAAGTCACATATCGAGTCTCTCGAAGAACAGAAGAACATGGTTGATGAATATCTTGAAGAACATAACGATGCGAAAGAGACCATGAAAAAGTACCAAGAAAAAGAGGAGGGTACTGAGATAATGGTCCCTATTGGTGCCGACTCTTATGTGCACTCAAAAATAACCGATAATGATCAAGTTCTCATCGGGCTGGGAGCCGATCTATCTGCCGAGAGAAAGATAGAAAAAGCTATAGAGATAATAGAGAGAAAGAAAGACAAGATCAAGGAAAACAAAGAGGAACTTGAAGAGCAGATAGAGGAAATGAATGAAAATGCCCAGGAATTGGAACAAGAATTGAGAGAGGAATACCAGGAACTACAAAAACAACAGCAGCAAGCTCAAGGTGGAGGACAAGTTTTCCAATAGACGAAAATCACCCGATCGAGAGAAAAAATGTTCGAAAAACTGAAGAATAAATTATCTGGTCTGACTAAATCAAGTAAAGAAGAGATAGAAGGAGAGCCGGAAGAAGCTTTTGTCGACGGTTGGGGGTCAAAGATAAAGGAGAGTAAGATAGAAGACATACTTTGGGACTTGAAAGTTTCTCTCCTTGAGGCTGATGTCGCTTTACCGGTTGTAGAAGAGATCCAGGAAAAAGTTAAAGAAGCCCTCATTGGGAAAAAAATAAGCCGTAAGTACGAACTTGAAGATGTAGTCGAAGCGAGTATAAAAAAAGCGGTCAAGTCAGCACTGAAAACGGACGAGATAGACTTCGATAAAAAGATTGAGAAGGCAGAAAAACCTTTTTCTATAATGTTCGTAGGTGTCAACGGGACGGGCAAAACTACCACCATAGCAAAGATAGGAAAGAGACTGCAGAACCAAGGATATAGTTGTGTTCTAGCAGCTGCCGATACTTTTAGAGCTGGAGCTCTAGAACAGATACAAGAACACGGCAATAATCTGGGTCTGAAAGTAATCAAACATTCGAAAGGCAGTGATCCTGCAGCAGTAGCTTATGACGCACTGGAACATGCTGAAGCGAGAGGAAAAGATATTGTCCTTATAGATACTGCCGGTAGGATGCAGACTAACAAAAATCTGATGAATGAGATGGAGAAGATTAAGAGAGTAGCGGAACCCGACATGATCATCTTCGTGGGAGATGCACTAGCTGGTAGCGATGCGGTGGAACAGGCAAAAGAGTTCGAAAAATCCGTTGGTATCGATGGGGTCGTATTGACCAAAATAGATGCAGATGCAAAAGGTGGAGCCGCGCTCTCTATAGGTCATGCAGTCGGTAAGCCCATGCTTTTTGTTGGTACTGGTGAAGACTATGAAGCACTAGTAGAATTTGACGAAGAATGGATGGTCAATAGGTTATTCGATTGAATTATGACCCTCTTTTGGACCAGTTAAGACAAAAATTATTTATACCATGTTTACCAAAATATTAATAGAAAAACAGAGAAGAGGAATTGTAAATATGGCTGATGGAGAAGACGATGGACTGATTCGATATGATGATGGACCTCCTGAACCAATAAAGGTCGATGAACTTACAACCGCTATAAAGAACAGCATAGATGAGAAAGGGATGGAAACCAGTGCCGCACAGATGATGGCTGAACACGTTCTGAATTTTTTTGGTTTCAACGACAGGATAATCGATAATATATTGGAGCAGGAGGATAGAGATGTTTTCTACATGCTCGAAGATGCTGGGCTTTTGACCACTGAAAGAGAAGAGACCACTCTTTATGATGGAAGAGAGTGGAGGATACATTACTGGCTTTTTGAGAAGGAGAAAATAATTGAGAAAATAAGGTCCGATTCAAAGAAAGATGATAATCCGGGTGAAGAGCA
>JAGXLF010000046.1:0-9696 GCA_018334835.1 Thermoplasmatota archaeon
ATTGAAAACATAGATATCGGTGGTGTAGCTCTGTTGAGAGCCGCGGCAAAGAACCACGAAAGAGTAGGAGTTGTGACAGATAAAGAGGATTACGACGTGGTTCTGAAAGAGTTGGAAACTAACGGTGGAGAGATAAGTGAAAAGACAAAAAAAGAACTAGCTCTCAAGGCTTTTCAGCGGACATCAAGTTACGACTCAGTGATATCCAACTACCTACAGAAAGAATTCAAAACGGAAAAATTTCCAAAAATATATAATATCTCCGGAGAGAAGGTCAAAGATCTAAGATATGGAGAAAACCCAAATCAGGACGCAGCTTTCTATCAAACTGAATATACACAGGAAAGCTCTGTGCTGAAGGCGGAAAAACTCCATGGTAAAGCTCTCTCCTACAATAACATAAGAGATATAGAGGCTGCGATGGACATCGTAAAGGAATTTGAAAGACCAGCTGTCGCAGCCATCAAACATACTAACCCTACTGGAGTAGCCACGAAAGATGACCTTGCGGAAGCTTACCAGCTCGCTTACGAATGCGACCCACAATCAATTTACGGCAGCATAATCGGAGCGAACAGGCCGATAACTGTCAAGATGGCAGAAAAGATGGACGAGATATTCGTGGAAGCAAGCATCGCGCCAGGATACGAAAAAGGTGCTGTAGATGTCCTGAAAAACAGTAAAAATATAAGGATAATGGAACTGCCCGAATGGAGCTCTGAAAGAGAAGGATTCGAGTTTTCCAAGATCGCGGAAGGCCTGCTCGTTCAGGATAGAAACAAAAATAAAACGAAAAAGGATGACATGGAAGTAAAAAGCGAAAGAGATCCCACGGAAGAAGAACTAAATGCGATGGAATTCGCTTGGAAAGTTATAAAACACGTCAAGTCGAACGCTATCATCTTCACTAGAGAAGACCATACAGTAGGGATAGGTGCGGGTCAGATGAGTAGAGTAGATGCGGTCAAGATCGCCCGGATGAAGTCAAGGTCTGAAACTAAAGGGTGCACGATGGCTTCCGATGCTTTTTTCCCCTTCCGTGACGGTATCGATGAGGCTGCTGAAGTGGGGATAGAATCGGTCATTCAACCTGGAGGTTCCATAAGGGATGACGAAGTCATCGAGGCAGTCAACGAACACGACATGAGTATGGTCTTCACCGGTCAGAGAGTCTTCAAGCACTGAGTGGTTATGTATGGGAAGGGATGAGGAAAAAGAAAAGAAATTTGAAAATCCAAGAGATGATTTTAAACATCCGGAAGATTATCTCTATTCACTAGAACGGATCGGAGTCAAACTCGGATTGGATAAAATAGAAGATTTTCTTTCGAGAGTTGGTGACCCGCAGAACGATTTTAAGGGGATCGTTGTCGGAGGAACTAACGGAAAAGGATCTGTATGTAGAGCTCTTGTTAATATTCTTGAGGAAGGGGGTTACACAACCGGGCTTTACCTCTCACCTCACCTCGTCGATTTTGAAGAGAGAATACAGATAAATGGAGAGAATATAGACAAGGAAGAACTTTGGAGTTTGATCGAAAAAGTTCATCCAGTAGTTAAAAATATCGAAGAAAGAGACCCCGAAAAAAGACCTAGTTTTTTCGAAGTTTTGACCACATTGGCATTCCTATCTTTCTCAAATCATGATGTTGATTTCGCAGTTTTAGAAGTTGGGATGGGTGGAAGACTAGACGCCACCAACGTGGCTCCACATGACTATTCCGTGGTCACCTATGTGGGTTATGATCACGCAGAGCATCTCGGTGATTCTAAAAAGAAGAGAGCTTACGAAAAGGGAGGTATCATAGCTGAGGGGAACTACTTTGTCACGGGTGAAAAAGAGAAAAGGATAAGGGACTATTTCAAAGAAGTTTGCGAGGAGAAGAACGCAGATTTCAATTATGCCTTCGATAGAGATTACCAAATTTCTTATGATCCATTAAAAATCAGAACAGAACCATACGGAGAGATAAAGATACAGGGTCTTACTTCCTGGCAGGCCGAGAACGCACTGATATCACTCAAGATGGCGGAAGGATTTAAGGAACAGGGTCACGAATTGAGTGAAAGAGACATCGTTGAGGGTATAGAAAATACTAGACTGCCCGGAAAGATGGAATTCATCAAGAAAAAACCGAGAGTCATGATAGATTCCGCACATAACAAAACCGGATTTGAGGCGCTCAAACATGGACTAGGAAATATCCAGTTCAACAGATTGTTGCTGGTAGTCGGCATGTTGGAGGACAAGGACTATGAGAGTATGATTGATATACTTGGACCTTCAGCTGACATGGTCTATACCGCTGAACCAGTGAGTGAAAGAAAACTAGATAGCCAAATTCTTTGTGAAGAATTCGAAAGTTACTGTCCTTCAGAGAGTCATGAGCATGGTATCGAAGCTCTAGAGAAGGCGGAAGAAGAGTGGAGAGAAGGGGACTTGATCGTAGTTACTGGCTCGATGTATCTGTTAGGCGACATATTGAAAAAGTTGAGATGATAAGATGAATTTCGGTGAGATGATAGATCGGCTGAAAGAAGAATTTGACGTGGGGGCCTTCCCGGGTAAGAATCCTGACGATGACGAAACCCCTGACAGATCCCCATTTGAAGTATTGATCTCGACCGTACTTTCACAGCGTACTAAAGATGTCAATACTCACAAAGCATCGCAAGCTTTATTTTCCAGCTATCCTAATCCCAAAGCGTTGGCAGAGGCGCCTCTCGAGCACGTGAAGGAGCTTATAAAACCGTCTGGTTTCTACAATGTGAAGGCGGAGCGAGTAAAAAATATAGCTAAGAGAATACACGAAGAATACGATGACGAAGTGCCCAATAATCTAGATGAACTGCTCGATCTAAAAGGAGTTGGAAGGAAAACCGCAAATTGCGTCTTGGTCTATGGTTTTGGAGAACCCGCGGTACCTGTCGATACTCACGTCCACAGGATAAGCAACAGATTGGGCATAGCTGACACAAACGATCCAGAAGAGACTGAAAAGGTGCTGGAAGAAAAGATGCCGAAAAGATATTGGATCGAAATAAACAGATTGATGGTCGTTTTCGGTAAGAACATCTGCAAGCCTAGACAACCCGAATGCGAGAGGTGCCCTTTGACAGATATGTGTAAATATTACGAAGAGGTGTATCTAGATGAAAATAGATAGTTTGGAGACGATACCGATCGCGATCGATAGAAATGAGGTCTTCACGATCTCTACTGGTTCTTCCCTGACCGCAGAAAATGTGATCGTGAGAGTCGAATCCGAGGGCGTAGTTGGATGGGGGAATGCAAGCGCTAACAGCGTAACCGAAGAGACGACAGAATCTATTTTGAAGGCTTTGAAAAACTTTAAACCTGAAATTGTAGGAAAAAATGTAGAGATAGAGAATAATTGGAAAGAGTGGAACAAAGTATTACCTGAAGCTCCTTCCGCTTTAGCCGGATTAGATATAGCTTTATACGATGCTAAAGGAAAATTGGAGAATAAAAGTGTTCTAGAGTTTCTTGGAGGAAAAAATGAAGGTATACCTACGGACAGAACCATCGGTCATATGACCAAGAGCGAAACCGTGGAGCACGCTAGAGAATTCGTAGATAAAGGTTTTAGAGCATTGAAAATCAAGATAGGACTCGGTTTGATGGAAGACGTAAAGAGGGTCAGAGCGGTCAGAAAAGAAGTGGGAAATGATATAGACATTTGGGTAGATGCTAATCAAGCATTCACTCCTGAAGAATCTATAACCCTCTGTCAAAAATTAGAGGAAACCGATATTAAATTCGTCGAGCAGCCCGTCAGGGTGAACGATATTGAGGGACTGAAAAAAGTTACTGAAGAGACTGATATCCCAATAATGGCCGATGAAACCGTAAAGGATCCAGAGATGGCAGAGAGGATCTGTCAAGAAGAAATAGCGGACATGATAAACATCAAATTGGCTAAATGTGGCGGTTTGACCGGCGGAAGGAAGATAGTTGAAATAATGGAAGAGTACGACGTAGAAGGAATGGTCGGCTGCATGGGTGAAACTAGCGTTTCTATAGCCGCCGGCTCTCACCTATACAATTCCACTCTAAACCTGAAATACGCAGACCTTGACAGCCATTTCATGCTCTCAGATAACATAGCTAGTGGTTTAGAATTCAAAGACGGAAAGCTTTGGATATCGGAAGAGCCGGGCTTAGGAATGAAAATCGATACTGAAAAGCTTGATAAGTACAGGATGAATTTGAAGGGAAAACAATGAGAGTCAAAACGCCTAGTAGGCTTCATTTCGGAATAATCGATCTCAGCAGAAAGTTCAAAAGAAAATATGGGGCATTAGGAGTCACTCTGAAAGACGGATACGATATAGAGCTAGAATCTTCTGGGAAAGAACTGTATGTTGAAGGCTCAAAAAGAGAAAAAGAGATCGTCAGCAAGGTTTATAGAAAACTTAAAGAGAAATTTTCTATTTCCGTCGGTTTTGAAGTGACCATTGAAGACAGGATCCCGAGCCACGTTGGTTTGGGTTCTACGACACAGTTGACACTTGGCACAGCTTACGGCATGTTAAAGGAGATAGGCGAAGATGTCTCCATAATCGAACTAGCGAAACTTCTAGAAAGAGGACGTTATTCCGCCATAGGAACTTACGGATTTCAAGATGGAGGCTTTATACTAGAAGGAGGGAAAAGCGGAAAAAACGAAATCTCATGTCTGATCAAAAGAATCGATTTTCCAGAGGATTGGAGATTTTTGATAATCTGTTCTAAAGTTTTTAAAGGATATGATGAAAAAGAAGAGAAACCTATAATGAACAAGCTTACCGTAGATAAGAAGTATCCGGAGAAGATATCCCACAATATTTTGATGGGGATATTACCGGCTCTCAAGAGAAAGGACATAGGGGCTTTCGGTGAACATCTCACCAGGATTCAAGAAACCGTAGGGAAGTCCTTTTCCGATCATCAGGAAGGGATCTATCATCCCGCTATCAGCGATATGGTGGAATTCTTGATAGATAATACCTACGGCGGAGGACAGAGCTCCTGGGGACCAACCGCGTATGGTCTAGTAAAGAAAAAAGAGGTAGACAATCTGAAAGATAAGGTCTTAGAGGAGAAAAAAGAAGATGAATACAGAGTTTGGATCGGTGATCCGAACAACGAAGGTGTGATCGTCAAAGAGTGAAATCTCAGTCCTGTATTTCTTTCTGTCTCTCTATCCTTTTTGCTATCTTTTCAGGTTCTTCTAAGGCATCTGCCGACGGTATGTTGAAGCGCTGTTCGTAATTTATCAGGTAATTCCGCTTCTCTTTCTCGGTAAGCTCTTCAGGGTTTATCGTTATAGCTATCACGTCAGTGCCGGAGTAGACCCTTATCAGGTGTATCTCATCCTCGAGATCAGGCATGGGCCACTGTATATCTTCCGATTGGTAATGGCGGTATTTTCTCGCAGGCGCATGCTGAAGGATGACTGCATCCGGTTGGCTTCCTGCAAGAACAGCCCGAGAACCACAGACGTAAGCGGGATGAGAAATACTTCCCTGCCCTTCGACCAATATGTAATCCGGCTTTTTCTCTTTCCAAGCCTTCCAGATCTGATTCTCTAGTTCTCCGACCATGTAGTCTCCTTTGATAGAATCTAGAGGGATGCCATACTCTGCTCCCTGTAACAAACCCGTCTGTCCAGTAGCTACCCATTCGACCTCATCACCTCTCTCTTTCATCGCCTCATAAACTTCCAATAGAGCGGTCCTTTTACCCACGGAACTGTCGGTCCCCAAAAAAGGTATAGTTAAAGCGTCGATATCTTTCTTCCTGTTTTTGAAGTAGTGCAGTTCATCTAAAGGAGGTGATTTTCTGATATCTTCTAATTCAACATCATATTCGTTAGCGAGTTCGACGAACTCTTCGTCCTCGCTCAAAAAGTGATGGAGTCCAGATATTATGTCCAAACCTTCCTTTATAGATTCTTCGATATGTTGTCTAAAATTTTCCGGAAGGTAACCGCCGACCGTCGCAACACCGACTATCAGTTTTTTCGCCTCGTTCTCCTCCAAGGCGGAATACAGATCAGGATAAATTTTTACCTTGTCACATCGAGGCACCACCTGATCGGTGGTTTTCCCAGCGAACTTGGAATCGATTATACCCTCTATATCGTATTTTTCCGAGTGCCTTAGCAGGCCATGAGTGGTTTTCGCTGCGCCAATATCCAGGTGTTCATCGGTCAAGATCAAGGCTTTTGTCATGGTTTATAGAGAAGAATAATAACTCATAAGTTTTTGGATATTTTAAAGGAAGCTACCTCTTTGACTAACTAGGTAGCTCTCTTATAGACTCTTCAGTCTTCCTTATAAGGTCGTTCGAGGCTCCTATTCTCTCAAAGGTTGTTTTAGCGCTCTCTAGATATTCCCTTGCCTTTTCATACTCACGTTTATCTTTATATGCTCTACCTATATATAATTTGTTTTCAGCAACGTTATAGGGGATATCCATATCTTTGTTTATCTCTAGTGCCTTTTCATAGTGTTTTATCGCCTCTCGGAGGTTTCCTCTTTCATGGCTGATGAAACCTTTATTTCTATAAGTCGCAGCTAATCCGACTCTGTCGTTTTGTCTTTTCATTATCTGTTCAACACCCTGGATATATTCGGAAGCCTCGTCTAATCGACCCAGATTTGTCAATGCTTCAGCGGCGTTGAATGAACCCCATCCGAGGAACCGATCATCATTTATTTCCTCTGCATAGTCGATACATTTTTCAAAATACTCTAGCGCTTTTTCCCAATCCTCATCCTTCAGATAACTATCACCGATATTGTTGTGAACTCTAGCCAACTGAGTTTTCACATTTCCCTCCTCTAAGAGGGGGATGCTCTTTTCATAATAATCGATAGATTTTTCGGAATCGCCCAATTGTGAGAAAATATTGCCTAGCCCTATAAATGACATTGCTAATATCTTATCGTCATCTGCTTTTTTTGCCATCTCTATCGCGTTTCGATAATGTTTCTTTCCTTTTTCAAGATCACCTTTTCTGAAGTCTACTTTTCCCAAACCTCTATAGCACTCACTTACACCTTCAAAATCGTTGATATCTTCGGCTATTCCCAAAGCCTCTTCGAGATACTCTCCAGCCTTTTCAAATTTTCCAGTATCTAGGTAAACAAGCCCAAGTCTTCTCAATCCTTTAGCCTCGAGTTCTCTATCTCCTCTTTTTCTACCTCTCTCGATCATATCAAAATATACATCTTCGTATTGTTCTAAAACATTTGAAAGTTCTTCTGAAACGTTGGAAAGTTCTTTAGCAGAACCCAACAACTCCTCTGAAAGTGATTTCTGCTCTTGCGATATCTCTCTACAGGATTTCGCAACTTCGGCATTTTGCTCACTTATCTCTGTCACCCCGGTAATCTGTAAGGCGAAATCGGACTTCAATACATCTAAGAGATCACTAGTAGTTACAGACACCGATTTTATCGAATCCTTTACCGAACTCATTTTTTTATCTATCTGTACGATGGAATCTTTATTCTCCTCTGATAAATCTCCTACGGTTTCGGTCATCTCCCTCACCTCTTCGATCCTTTCGGCAATATTCTTAGCGCAGTCCTGCGTTTCCTCGATGGCTTCTCTAACTCGCTTGGTTTCTTCCTGCGTATCCTCAGCTAATTCTCTTACAGAATCCGCCACAACGGCAAATCCTCTCCCTTCTTCACCGGCTCTAGCCGCCTCTATAGAGGCATTCAAAGCTAGTAAATTTGTTTGATCGGCTATATCTGAGATGACTTCGATCACATCACCTATCTCTTCAGATTTTTTATCTAACTTTTCACCTTCTGAAGCAGTTACCTCGAGAATCTCTTTCAATCTATCTACGGTTTCACTAACCTTTGTTGCCTGATTTTTTCCTTTTTCCGTCTGGACAGATGTTTCTTCTGCCGTGTCTACTATATCCTTGATATCAGAGGATGTCGCCTCGATCTTATCGATCTCTTTTTCTATCTGTTCCGAGATTCTTTTATTTTTTTCTGCTATTTCTTCTCCCCCTTGTGAGATATCCTCGATATTCTCATAAAGAGTCTCCGCCATTTCACTCAAATTCATAGAAGTTTCCTTCGTATTTTCTGATGATTCTCCTATCTCTGTAGAAACTTTTTGGAGAGTCCTCATGGTGCTTTCCAAACTACTCGCCATTTTATTGATATAATTTCCTAAATCTATTAAATAAGATTCTTCTCCTTCTTCTTGAAAATGGCTCGTATCTATCCTTTCACTCAAGTCACCCTCTATAATACCTCTAACCACTTCTTCGATATCATTTATATGTTCTTTTATCTCCTCTCTCTCCTCTAGCATCCTCTCTTCAATCTCTTCTTTCTTTTCCTCAACACTTTTTAAATCTTCCTCAATATCTTCTACCTCTTCTTCCTTCTCCCTGTATTTTTTCTGGAGAGACTCTATCTGCTCTTCCTTCTCGTCGCATTTTTCTTTGAGAGACTCTATCTGCTCTTCCTTCTCAGCGAACCTGTTTTCAAAATTTTCTATCTGCTCCTCCCTCTCGTCGCATTTTTCTTTGAGAGACTCTATCTGCTCTTCCTTCTTATCACATTTCTCTCTAAGTTCGTCTATCTTCCTCTCTTTCTCCTTACCAAACAGGTCCATCTTTATCAACCCAGATATGTTCTTACTTTTTAAAACCGCTTAGTCTCCGTAGTCAAACATCATTCATTATTCTACTAATTATTCTTTTCGGAAAAATAGGAGGTAAACTTTCGAGATTACCCAGAGAAAAATCAAAAGTCGCTTAAAGAACTCTGGCTCTCCTCAGCTTTATTTTTCTTTTTAGGGAGAATGCTACCGTACTCCCCTCCTCCACCTGGACGGATCTCGACATCCCCTTTTCTGAAGTCGTTGATGAGTTCCCCGATATCTTCTCCAGCTATGTGCTCGATCTCCTCAATAGGCGAGTCACACAACACTTCGACTTCGTTACCGATTGAACCAATTAGATCCTGCCAAATTTCGTCAACTTTCTTTGTTGTCGGACTCGAATGGCCTACTGCTTTAGCAATGATCTCCTGTAATGGTATAAGATGTAGATACGGTGGTGTATCTTGTAGAGTTTTGTTAACATCGGATAATTCCTCAACTCTATCCTTAACACCTTTCTTTATAGAACCTCCACACCTGCATCGCCAGTCTCTCGAAACGGCTTCTTCAAAACTGTAATGGATGTAGCAACTGCTGCAGGCACTCTCGTTGTACTTCCCCTCTTCCGGTGGAAGACCGACATTGCGGACTACTTCTCCTTTTTTACCTTGGAACAATTTATCTAGCCCCTCAAAACTCAATTCGTGGAGATCTAAAGTGTTGAATTCCCTAGCCAAACGATAAGGGAATGGAGAATGAGCATCGGAATTAGAAAGGTAGACAAGTTCATGGAGTTCTGATATCTTATTCGCATAACTGCTGTCCGCACTCAATCCCAGTTCCAAGAAGTCGATATCTTTTGAATATTTTCCATATGCTGAGGGAAGAGAATCATGATTCCCATATAATGCGGTATAGGGTGTAAATGCATGAGCAGGACCGAACAAACAGCCGGTCTCTTTAGCCATGAGAGATAGTTCCTCTCCGGAGAGATCAACTCTTGGTCTTCCGTCGGAATCGATGTTAGATGAAAAACGGCTCAATCTTTCGTAGAG
>JAGXLF010000046.1:10368-11852 GCA_018334835.1 Thermoplasmatota archaeon
GACATAATGTCCGGTATCGGCGGGGCTGGAACTTATTCAGATGGTACGGTGAACCTTCGACCTGATATAGGTGGAAATCTACGAGATTATACCAAAAACGATAGAGAGGCATGGAAGCTGGTCGAATACATAGAAGAGATACTTTCGGAACACGGTATGCCAGAACCAAAGAAAGAAGATAGTGATCAGGAAGAGAAGCTCAGGAGAAGGGCAGCTTCTTTAGGAGCTAGATTTTTTCCGATTAGACAGGCTCATATAGGTTCTGATAGAGCTCCCGCGGTCATCAGTTCTTTTAAGGAAGAATTAGAAGCTCGAGGAGTATCTTTTCGGACCGAGACCGAAGTGAAAGATATCCTTATCGAAAATAGTGAAGGTAAAGGTGTAATAACGGTTGAAGGTGAAGAGATACGTGCAAAAAATGTTGTACTTGCTCCCGGTAGAGTGGGGATAGATTGGGTTCAAGACCTAACTGATAGACTTCCGCTTGAGGCCGATTTTGCACCCATCGATATCGGGGTCAGAGTCGAAGTACCGAGCATAATCATGGATCCGGTCATAGACGTCAATAGAGATCCTAAGTTCCATCTTTATACCAAAAGTTACGACGACTTCGTGAGGACCTTCTGCACTAATCATAAGGGTTTTGTCGTCAAGGAGAAATATGACGGATTCATCGGTGTCAATGGCCATTCTATGAAGGACAAAGAGACGGACAAGACCAATTTTGCCTTTCTAGTAAGAACTCATCTGACCGAACCTCTGGAAGACACGACCAAATACGGAAAGGCGATAGCTCAGTTAGCTACGACGATAGGAGGAGGAAAGCCTATAGTCCAGAGGATGGGGGACCTAAGAGACGGAAGAAGATCGACACACAGTAGGATCGATAGGAATCCTGTCCAGCCCACCCTGAACGATTACACACCCGGAGATATATCGATGGCTCTGCCCGAGCGGGCAGTTATCGACATAAAAGAGGGATTAGAGATGCTGAACGAGATAATACCAGGTGTAGATTCTAGTGCGACACTGCTTTACGCTCCGGAGATAAAGTTCTACGCGAACCACCTGAAAGTGGACGATGGATTACAGACATCTATACCGAACTTGTATGCGGCCGGAGACGGAGCTGGGTTGTCACATGATATCGTAAACGCGGCAGCGACTGGAATCTTGGCAGGGAGGAGTATAAGAGAAAAATTCAGTTGATGATCACCACTTGACCAACATCTTTCTTCCAACCAAGTTAGAAAGGTCTAGAGCCTGCAGTCCTCTGTTCTCATAGATCAATAATTCACCTTTTATACCTACAGTTTTTCCTTCGTGTCGACCCGGAACTGGTCTAAGTCTAGGCTTCGCTCTCAGCGGCAGAGCGATAGGATAATCGTTTAAAAATATCAATTCGCCTACGGGAACGCGGTTCTTCACTCCTCGGTACTTCCTCTCAATTATCTTCTTATCAAGCTTTCTCGCCATCCGTTTCA
>JAGXLF010000008.1 GCA_018334835.1 Thermoplasmatota archaeon
GTGGAGGTCACAGCACCGCCGTATTGGAGAATTTGAATCTAGCCGATAATATAGATCACATCTCTACAGGTGGAGGATCGTGTATCAATTTCTTGGCGGGGAGAGACCTTGAAGGAGTCGAAGCACTCCGACGTTCCAAGAAAGCTTTCGGTGACAAGTGAAGGCGATGAAGAAAGGTCTTGGGAGACGAAAGATTTATTTTAGCTCATCTGTAATCCGGGGCGTGTAAAAAGAAAAACTAGATGCCACCGTAGCTTAGCCTGGCCAAAGCGATGGTTTCGTAAACCATAGAGCGCGGGTTCAATTCCCGCCGGTGGCTTTGGTGTATCTACACGTAAAACCGTTTCACTATTATCTTCTTACCCTCTTATTTGTTATATATGGAAAGTGAGGATGCCCCGAGATCTATCTCAGGGAGCACTCACCTTTAGGTTTGAAATTTCTTAAAACCTCCTATTGCAATAAAATAATAAAGAATAATTATAAACAAAGTAAAACCAAATCCGGTTATAACATAAGAAAGAAAACGGTAAATTGGTGCCCTGCTAGGTTTATCTTCCAAATCTACATCTATATAATCGAGGCCTCCTTCAACTTGTCTTGTACCATCAAAAGGAGTACGTTTAGAACCTCTGACAAAACATCTCAGTATTCCATTATTAGGCAAATATTGAGAAAATTGAAAACTAAGTACCGTCCGAAAATTAAAAATTCTGGGTTAAAACCCAACTCTGAAATTCTAATATTTGTTCCTTCGTCATCTGAGAGACGAAAGGAGAATCGATGAAAAACTAGCAGACCGTAAAAATCGACATTATTCATTTAGATAGGTTTCTATATATTTTAGACCTAGATGAAAAAATTTAATACGAAATTCTTATATAGCGCAAAAAGCTTTCATATTGCGATAGAAAACTGAGTTGGATACTTTATGGAGGTATGTTAAATGAGTTGGAGAATCGGAGTCGATATCGGTGGAGCTTTTACGGACCTCTATGCTATAAATCCAGATACTAGAGAAACGGATTGGACAAAAGTCGAATCTACACCCCCTGACTTCGAAAAAGGGGTTATTGAAGGAGTTGAGCAATTGGAAGAGAATGGTATAAATCTTCAAAATGCCGATCAAATCATCCATGGACAGACTGTTGTGATCAACACGATCATAACTAGAAGCGGCTCTAAAGTCGGATTTATCACTAGTGAAGGATATGATATCATAGATATGCAAAGAGGAAATCGAAGAGACATATTTAATTTCAAGTATAAAAAACCAGAACAGTTCGTAGATAGATACATGACAGAATGGGTGGACGAGCGGATAGATGAAGACGGAAGCGAGCATAGACTCTTAGATGAGAAGGAAGTAGAAGAGGCAACTAAATCTTTGATAGATAAAGGTGCTGAGGCAATAAGCATAGGTTTCATCAACAGCTATCAAAATCCCGAACATGAGAGAAGAGCAAAAGAGATAGTCAAAAAAGTTTGCAAAGAAAAAGGAATTGAAAATCCATTGATTACCATCTCAAGCGATACCACCCAACAATGGCGTGAGTATGAGAGGTTCAATACTGCGATATTGAATTCGTATGTTCAACCTACCTTCGTGAATTATATAAACGAATTGGAAGAGGCGCTTAAAAGCGAGGGGTTCGAAGGGACCTTTTATTTGACTCTAGCTTCTGGCGGTATGGCTACAGCGAAATATGCTAAACGATTCCCGATCACCACAGTTGAAGGAGGTCCTATATCCGGCATAATGGGCGGCACATCTGTTGGTGAACTCATCGATAAAGAAGATATCATAGTCATAGATGGAGGGAGTACGACAACAAAGGCTGGGCTCGCAGAGGATTTGACACCTAAGACAAAGACGGAATACTGGGTGGAACAAGACGAATATACTGCTGGTTATCCCGCTAAAGTTCCTGTCGTCGACATACAGGAGATCGGAAATGGCGGCACTAGTATAGTATGGGCTGACGAAGCCGGAAATTTACAGGTGGGACCAAAAGCTGCGGGATCACGGCCCGGACCAGCTTGCTATGATATGGGTGGAGACAAACCCACTCTGACGGACGCCTATGTAGTCACAGGACATTTGAACCCTAACTATCTGCTCGGCGGTGATTTGAGGATAAACAAAGATATGGCAAAGAACTCGATAGAAGATGTAGCCGACGAGGTCGGTCTATCTCCCAAAGATACTGCTTACGGAGCTATCCGGGTTGCTAACAACAAATCAGCTAGGTTGATAAGATTGATATCTATAAGAAAGGGATTCGATCCTAGGGACTTTACCCTTATCGCTCACGGAGGTTCTGGACCGATGGTGGCCCCATTCATCGCTAAAGAATTGAACATACCTGAAATCATAGTTCCTTCGATACCGAGCGGTGTATTTAATCCATGGGGTATGGTCGGGTTAGATATAAGACATGAATTGGTCAAAACAAGGGATATAAAAATGGAAAAAGACAAAGAATCAATAGATGATATAAACGAAACTTTTGAGACCCTTGAATCCGATCTGAGAAGAGCATTCAAAGATGAAGGCATAGATCCTGAAAGATTAGTGGTAAATCGAAGATTAGATATGAAATATGAAGGCCAAGCTCATACTTTGAAGATTTCCTGCCCTAAAGGGAAATTAGATCAGAATGATATAGTATCATTAAAGCAGAAATTCCATGCTACACATGATAGAGAATATGGTTTCAAATTGGAAGACAGTGAGATAAAGATTGTAAACTTCCATGACATTGGACTAATTCCGATTGAACCTCCAAGTATCCAGAAGCATGAAAACGAAGCCACATTAGAAGACTCTTTCCTCGGGGAGAGAGAAGTCTATAACGGAGAAGAAAAGGTGAGCACACCGGTATATGAAAAGGAAAAATTCCCGATTGATGTGGAAGTTGATGGTCCATGCATCATTGAGGGAGAAACAGCTACAATCATCGTTCCAGCAGATTTCGAAGTGAGACATGACCTCTTTGGTAATCTAAGGATGATCCATTGATGAGGGGATATAGATGGAGATAAAAGATGAACTAGAGATAGTCAAAAAGGATGAGATGGACGAAAAATTCCAGGATGCATTGAATGAGGCCCTTACACTTTTCGAGATAGAGGAAATAATCCAGGTTGGTATTCTCAAGCTTGAAGATAAAACCAGATTGCCTTCAAAAGGAATGAGTGAACATGAAAACAGTCAAGAATTTTCTTATGTCATAGAAGGAGAGGTGATCATAGGAACCGAATCCGGAGAGAAGAGAGTCAAACAAGGTGAACTTCTGTACAATGAACCCGGTACTAGACATTACACTCGAAATGATAAATCAAAACCTGCTAAGGTGTTATGGTTCTTATCACCTCCAATGTAGAACTGTATTATTCACTTGAGGATTGCCAAGGCTAAAAAATACTTTTACTTTTCTTTCTTTTTTGCTATATTTTATATATGCTCGTCATCACTCAACACTCTGTTCCAAGCCTTAGGAGTTTTGGCAGCAGGCAATATTTCGTAATCTTCCACTATATCTCTAGCTAGTAGAAATTTATGGATGTGCTTGTTTATATCTTGCATATCTTGTTCGAAAAATCTTAACAGCACTGCTTTTTTGTCCACGTATTGAGTTACTTCGTAGATCCTGATATCTTCGATCGCCTCTTCTATGAGATCGTTCAGTTCTTTCAGGCTTCCCTGTGGAGATATTTTGATCAGAACATCAGTATACACCAAATCCGCCTCTTGAAGAACCAAAAGAGCGATTACCAACAGGTGTCCCTTTTCTTGAAGTTTAGTTCTTCTTCTTCGTGCGGTAGTTATGGAAGTTCCCAGTTCTTCAGCTAGTTCTGTATCTGTCATCCTGCCTCTATCCCTGAGAATTTGATAGATTCGGATATCCATTTCGTCCCAGCTGTCTCCAAGTATAGATTCTAACAGTTCGAATTCTTCTTCAACATCTATATTGCTCTGCAAATCGACCACCTTTTAAACATCATATACGTTTCAAATCTCTTTCCGCCTCGGTCAGAGTTATACTTTTTTCCTCGTCCATCCACATGTCGTCTTCGATTCTAACCCCGAAACGATCTTTGAGATATATTCCTGGTTCTATGGTAAAGGTCATCCCTTTTTTAATTTTTCCCTCGTTATTTTCTGTCAAATAAGGTTCTTCGTGTGGATCAATTCCAAGACCGTGACCAACTCGATGGGTAAAATTCTCTCCATATCCATTCTTTTTCATGATCTCTCTAGCTTCCTTATCGATCTTTCTTGCCTCTATGCCGTTAATAGCTATCTTCCTAGCTTGCGACTGTGCTTCTTTAACGATCCCATATACCTTTTCTTCTATCTCATGGATATCTCCAATGGCCGCCGTTCTGGTTATATCAGAGCAATATCCTTCATATCTAGCTCCGAAGTCCATTATGACCATGTCTTTTTCCTGTATCTTTCTATCTGATGGCGTGTGATGTGGATTGGCGGAATTCGGTCCGGAAGCAACTATAGTTTCGAACGAGGTCTCCTTGGCCCCGTTCTTCTTGATAATATAATCGATTAAAGAAGCTAACTCCTTTTCACTCATCCCTCTAAGATCTTCTTTTAAAATCTCCCTATAAGTCTTGTCTGCGATTTCTGCAGCTTTTTTCATCAGCTCCATCTCTTCTTCAGATTTTATTTTCCTCAATCTAGAGGTTTGAGAGTTTAGGGAAGACCACTCGTATTTATCTATCTGCTCCCTTATATTCATCAAAATATCAGATGCCATACTGTCTTCAATCAAAAGATTTTTCTGGCTTGCTTCTATATCCTTTAATATTCTTCTCAGATGAACGTAGGGATCGTCGGTGTCTTCCCATAGGTAAATATCGCCAAAATCTATTTTTGCGCGATGGATTTCATCTTCAAACAATTTTGGTGCTATTAGACTAGGAGCTTTTTGAGGATATACCACAGCCAAGAACAATCTCTCCATCACGTTTCCTGGTTTCATCCCGGTAAGATAAAAAAGATTAGAGCTAGGTGTGATTAAAGCCCCATCAAAAGAATTTTGCATAGATTCAGTAAATCTAGCCAACCTTCTCTTAGGAGACATCTACATCTTTGCTCCATTTCCATCAGTTGAAATGTGTTGGTTTTTCAAACCTCTCTTACTTTTGGAACAGTTTTTGCCGCCCCTCTTTCTTCTTTCATCTCTTTCCTCAACTCTTTAGTAGATTCGATGTCTATCTCAAGTTTATCCTCATCAAGCACCACGCCATACTTTTCCCTAGCAGTCTTCACGTCGACTAGGCCATTTTTGTAATCCTTTAGAACCAATTCTGGATCTCTTTCGAGTGGATCGCCCCAACCTCCTCCGCCGCCGCTGCGGATACTGACTATGTCGCCTTTCTGGAGAGGGAAGTTCAGTTTTCTTCCTCCATCCCAGATTTCTTCACCATCTCGGATGAGTGTCATATGATTGCATGAGCCGTATTCTCCTCCCTCTAGTCCCCAGGGAGGATATTTAATTCTGTTTATAGAGGTTGTAAAGCTTCCTTTTTCAGCAAGGATACGATAGTCTTTTCTCATACCAAATCCGCCTCTATATCTTCCGTGACCAACGCCATCTTCTTGGTTAAGTTTCATGCATTCAACCCTGATAGGATATTCTCTCTCTAGGACTTCTACAGGGTGGATGTAGGTCTCGCCATCACCGGCAGAGACCAGGCAAGATTCTCCATCTTTATCTATACCAGCACCCCATCCACCTGGATTTGGTTCCACCAGTATCTTGTATTGATCGTCCCTAGGATCGACCATTCCTATGTTTTCCGCCACAACCGAAACAAAATGGCCTGCTGTCAATTTATCAGGCAACTCTGAGGCTAAAGAGTTCCAAATAAGATCGAAAACATAAATCATCGTCTCCCAATAGCAACTTACAGGCGCTGGAGGAGTAGCATTCAATATTGATCCTTTAGGAACATCGATCTCTATCGGTTCTAAATATCCCTGATTTAGATTCACGTGGGGATCGGTACAGGCGGTAAAGATGGTAGCTACGGAAGCGAAAGTTCCAGAATAGGCGGTATTGATAGGAGCATCAACTTGGTCGGGATTGTCAGTCAAATCCACCTTGAATTTCTCATCTGTTATATTTACCTTTGCACTCAAAGTTATATCTTCATCCATTCCTTCATATTTGAGTATCTTTTGTTCGGATTGGAATTCGCCCTTGGGGAGTTGCTTTAAATTTTCTTTAGCAATTACTTTTCCATCTTCTTTTCTATCTTTCATCGCTTTTACAACAGTGTCGAAACCGTATTTATCGCAAAGATCGTTGATCCTATTATAGGCATATCTAAGTGATGCGGAGAGAGCCTCAAGATCTCCATAAACATAGTCCGGAACTCTAGAGTTATTTTTTATTATATTTACCACTTCTTTATTCAACTCTCCCTGTCTGTAAAAATGGGATGTTGGTATTCTAACCCCCTCTTGATAGATCTCTTCAGCGTTAGGCCCCCAAGAACCAGGATTCATCCCACCAACATCATTTACATGGGCTTTGATGGCAGCTATAGAGATGATCTCATCTTCATAGTATATCGGCATAGATAGGGCTATGTCGTTCATATGGGTGCCTACTTTATAAGGATCATTTGAAATGAAGATATCTTTTGGTGCCAAATCCAAATCGAGCTCTTCTATATCAGCCATCATGTTTTTAGCGACATAAGGCATAGTACCCAAAAAGGCCGGGACACCCAATCCGATAGATATAAGATCCCCTTTTTCATCGGTTAGTGCTGGTGCAAAATCAAACGTTTCGTATAAAATACTGCTTTTAGCGGTCCTTATCGCTGTCCAAAACATCTCTTCTGATATGTAATCTAAAGAATTTTTAACTATCCTTATACTTACAGGATCTACCGCCAATTTTTCCACCTCTTTACGTTTTGCTAGGCTATTAAAAACTAACGTATATATGCTTTTTGTGTAAAAATTTCACAATACTAGATTAGGTTTTGTCATAGACATTAGATATCTTTCAAAATGGAGAAACCCCCTTGAACTCTTACAATAAAATATCCTAAGGTGCAAAAATTTAAATAGGTATAAAAGAATGAAAATTCAGATTTAATGGAGAGGAAAATTATGGAAAATTTTGAGCCAAGAGAAGTATGGGACCATTTTTTAGAAATAACTAAGCTTCCTCGTTGCTCTGGAAACGAGGGACTTGTGAGAGATTATGTAAAATCAGTTGCCGAAGACTGTGGATATGAGGCAGAAGTCGATGATGTGGGGAATCTTCTAGTTAGAAAACCCGGAAAGATAAAAGATGTCCCGCCAATCGTTATCCAATCCCATCTTGACATGGTGTGCGAGAAAAAGGGCGAGAAAGAGCATGATTTTTCTGAAGATCCGATACCTGTAAAGAAAGAAGATGGGTGGGTTACAGCAGAGGGGACCACGCTTGGAGCGGACAACGGAATCGGAATAGCTATCTCGCTAGCGATTATGGAAGACGAAAAATCAAAACATGGACCTATTGAATTCTTGTTCACTGTAGGTGAAGAGACTGGTTTAGACGGGGCTAAGGGCATAGAACCTGGTTATTTTGAAGGAAGAACCCTAATAAATTTGGATAGTGAAGAATTCGGTACCTTCACCATTGGATGTGCTGGCTCAGGAGACAGCTTTTTGAAAATTCCTATTGAATGGGAAGATACGGAATCTGGGGAATTCTATGAGATCAAAATCGATGGATTGAAGGGCGGTCATTCTGGTCTTGATATAGATAAGGGAAGAGCGAACGCAAATAAAGTGTTGGGTAAACTCCTTTACGAGGGATACAAGAAAAAGCATGAATTTAACATCGAATCTATGAAATTAAAAAATATTGAAGGTGGGAGTAAAAGAAATACAATTCCTAAGGAGTCTAAAGCAGTCGTCATGATAAACGGTCAGGCTCAAAAATTAATAGACCACATGAAAAAGATTTTCTCTGAAGTAGAAAAAGAGTACAGCTCAATAGAGGAAGACATGGTTTTAGAGATCATACCTACAGAAGTAAATGAAGGAAAGGTCATCAAAGAAAAACACTCTAAGAAGATTGCCGAACTACTGATGTCACTTCCCCACGGAGTTCTCGCGATGAGTCAGGAGGTGCCCGATTTGGTCAAAACGTCAACTAACTTGGCGACTATTTCTTTAGCTGATAATGAAGTGGAGATAACTATGATGACTAGAAGCAGTTCTGAATTCGAGCTTCTATCGACTAGAGACAGGATAAGAGCTGTTGCAGAAAACTTTAGCGGAGAAGTCGAAGAGACCGAGGCCTATCCAGGGTGGGAACCGGATACAGATTCGGACATACTGAACCTCTCAAAAGAAATCTATGAAAAAATTTTCGAGGATGAACCTAAGGTAGAAGCCATGCATGCAGGGCTTGAAACTGGTATAATAGGGGAAAAGTTTGAAGGCATGGATATGATCTCTTTCGGTGCGACCTTAGAAGGTGCCCATACCCCATCGGAAAAGGTGGAGATAAATTCCGTGGAAAAATTGTGGAATTTTGTAACCAATATCATAGAGGAATTCGCTGAGAGGTCCTCCTGAGCTGAAGTTCGTTGAACAAGCATTTCCAAAATTTTTTCTTTGATTTATTCTCTTTCATTTTTGACCAATTAAGTTAACAAAAATTCGCTCCTAAATAAAAAAACTAGATATATATTACAATTTAGAGTTAAAATTAAAATCTATTCGCGTAAATATGATTAAATCTTCATAAATTATAAATATGGGCTTTTAGATATTGGTAGTAATGTAAGTGGTGATATATTATGGCATATGATTTTGAGTTAGGAAAGTCCGGAAGAACTTTGGTTAGAGATATTCTAGAAGTGGAAGAAGGCGACAACGTTGTTATCACGGCAGATACCAACTCGAATAAAGAGGTTGTGAAAGCAACTGCTTCTGAGGTATTCACTGCTGGTGGTAAACCGATGGTCGTTTGGAATCCTACTCCAGAAGGTGTGGGGAAAGCCGCCGATCCCATGCTACCACAGAAGACTTTAGCCGGCGCATTGAAGGAGGCAGATGTTTGGATAGAATATAATGAACAGTGGCTCTTATATTCTACAGTCTACGATAAAGTGATCGAGGCCAGCGACGATATCCGATATATCTGCTTAGTAGAGATGAATCCCGACATGATGGTAAGAACGATAGGAAGAGTTGATATGCCGAAACTAGCGGAATTCTTGAAGATAGTAGCAAAAGAAACTGGTGAGGCAGAGGAGGTCAGAGTGACGACTCCAGCCGGAACGGATCTAGAATTTGAAAATCACCCTGAAAGAGATATGATCGTACATTCTGGAGATATAATGAGAGGTAAATCGTCCATGCTGCCGGGTCAGATCAGCTGGAGTCCCAAATTCGAATCCATCAACGGCAAGCTCGTTTTCGATGGTTCTTTGGTACCTCCCGTAGGTCTAATAGATACTCCGATAGAAATGACGATCGAGGCAGGTAAGGTCGTTGAAATCGAAGGAGGAACTGAAGCAAAGCAGTTCGAAAAATGGCTTGCGAGCTTCGACGACGAGAACATGTATAGGCTGGCCCATATCTCCTATGGGTTCAACCCTGGAGCGAAATTGACCGGCAATATAGTTGAAGATGAAAGGATATGGGGCGGTACGGAATGGGGCTTAGGAAACGTAGGTTCCAAACTTGTACCGGAACAAGAAGGCGGAATTCCGGCTTCTTCTCACTGCGACGGTATTTGCACCGACTCCTCAGTTTGGTTGGACGGAAAGCAGCTCTTGGATGAAGGAGAAATTGTGAATTTCTCTAGGCTTGTAGAACTGGCGGATCAACTGTTGTAGATCCCTTCCTCAAATCTCTTTATTTTTTATGAGTTGGATTATATGGATGAAATCCTTAACGTTCTCGGACTACAGTTTGACTACGCAGAAAATTCAATCCCTTTTTATGATAAGATAAAGGGACATCTTGAGGGAATAAATCTTGAAGGTGTCGACTTAGTTTGTTTTCCAGAGTCCTGTATTTACGGCTTCGATTATGATGTATTATCAGGCGCTGAGGAGAATGATTTTGAAAAGCAGATTGGTTTTTTCAAAGAGATAGCTAAACAAAACGATATCAATGTGATAGCGGGGCTTGTGGAAAAGGACGGGGAGAACTATTTCAATACAGCCATGGTATTCGACAGGGAAGGCAAAGTTCTCCATAAATATAGGAAAAACTACCTGTGGGCGGAAGAAAAGAAATTCTTCACACCAGGTTCCTCCTATGGAGTAGTCGAACTCGAAGGATGGAAGATCGGTTTAGGTCTCTGTGCGGACCTAGGATTTCCCGAGTTCTCTCGTTCTTTAGCCTTGAAAGGAGCTGAATTCCTTGTCTTTCCGAGCGCATGGCGAGGACCCTATGATAGATTATGGGAATTGATGCTTACAGCGAGGGCTGCAGAAAATCAAGCTTATGTTCTAGGTCTCAATGTCTTAGGATCGGAGAACAATTTTTGTGGAAACAGTGTAGCGGTAGCTCCGAGTGGAGATGTTATCAAAAAGTTGGGTAAGGACGAAGGCTTTCTATCTTTTGAATTGAATAAGGAAGATGTCTTCGATCGAAGGGAAGAAATCGGTTGGTTGTTCATGCCAAGGGCAGAGATATATCGTAAATTAGGAAATGGATAATATGAAGAAAGATTATAGATTGAATACGATTGAAACCCATACAGCGGGAGAACCAACTCGGATACTGATTAGTGGAATAAATCTTTATCCTCTTTTTGGAAGAAGCGTAGCTGAACAAAGAGATATGTTCGCTGAAAAATTCGATCATATAAGAGAACTTTTGATGAGAGAACCTAGAGGTCATGATGATATGTTCGGTGCAGTTCCTGTGAAGCCTGAAGACGATGAAGCGGATATAGGTGTAATATTTATGCATACCACGGGATACCTTGACATGTGCGGTCACGGGACCATCGGTGTGGTTACAGCTCTGCTCGAGAGAGGGATATTACCTGAAAAAAAGGAAATTAAGATAGAGACCCCTGCGGGTATCGTTGAAACAGTACCTGTAATAAAAGAAAATAAGGTTGAAAAGGTGAGGATGAAGAATGTAGATTCTTCCTTTCTTGGCAAGGAAACCGTAGAACTAGATCTCGCAGATATAAAATCTGATATTGAGGTGAATCTTGCTTATTCAGGAAATCTTGTTGGTTTAGTCGATGTAGAAGAGACCGGACTTTCTGTTGGGAGGCAGGAACTCGAGACCTTGAAAAAGATAGGGATCGAACTTAGAAAAAAACTTAACGAAAAAAGGAATTTTGAGAATCCTTTTTCTGGAAAGAAAATAGAAGTTTCGCTGATCGAATTTTGTGAGGAAAGAAAAGGGGTAGATAAAAACCTAGTGGTTTTTGCAGACGGCTCTATAGATAGGTCTCCTTGTGGGACTGGTACCTGTGCCAAGATGACCTATTTATACCATGAAGGAAAATTGGACGTTAACGAAGAGTATAGATACAGAAGTATATTGGACACCGAATTCGATGGAAAGATCTTGAAGGCAGAGGAAAAAGAAGAAATAACAGTGATTACACCGGAGATCTCGGGTTCAGCCTATATTATTGGAAGGAGTACTTTCGTTTTGGATCCAAAGGATCCGTTGAGTGGTTTTAGTTTGTATAAATAGACCTCAGCCTTGTTAAGTAATTTTGGAAATATGAGGTATTGAAGTGGAGAAAAATATTAAGGGATTATTTGGCATATGAACCATTTGAATTAGACTAGAGGTTAACAGAAAGTCTTCTAGAATACTAATCTAGAATTAGTATATTTTGGAATATGCCTATCAAAGATACTGCTCCTCCAAATCCCATTTACCCATCTCTTCTTTGGGTGGGGTTTCATAACCTCCGACCTTGCTCTGCTTCCATTCGAACCTGTTATTCAATTCCGTTAAAAATTCAGCGTACTTGAAAGGAGCTATAACTGTATCAATCACTGGTACTCCAAGCTCCTTCTGCAGTTTTTTGTAGAAACCGAACTGTCTTGTACAGCCTAAGATTATAACTTCGGCATTATCTTCTTCGACCGCTTTTTTAGCTTCTTCAGTTATCATCTTTCTTGTCTTTTCTTCATCTTCGTGAAAATCTAGTACTCCTAGACCGACGCTCCTAAAAGATGCTAAGCGGTCTTTGTACCCGTACTTTATAACATTGTTTTTCATTTGCGGTATCCATTTCTTTCTTCCCACAATGATCGAGAATTTGTGTCCATAGGTAGTTGCGATGTTCATACTCGATTCAGCAGGTCCTATAACGATCATATCCTCTGATATTTCTCGAGAGGTTTCTAAACCCAGCTCATAGAAACAGCCTATCACGGAAGCATCATAGCCCTCTTCATCGGCTTCCTTTATATTTTCCAACATGGGAGGGAGAACGATATCCTCATAGAAGTGATATTCTAGATGATGTGGACCTTTTTTACCTTCTTCTAGAGAGATGACTTCAACTTCGGTGTCCTTTTGTTTACAATCATTCAAAATTTTCATCAATTCTTTATCAGAGTCATCTTCTCTAAGAGGATGTGCGATTATCCAACGGATTTTTTTCTTCAAGAGGTTCACCTATTTTTACAATACATTATCCCGTTTTTCTCCTTGAATGGCCAACCGATCTCAATCTTTAAAAAATAAAAGATAAGTGAAGATCGACGATCGACCTTTGATAAAGCCGATCTATTTCAAATTCTTCAGTTCAAACTTTTTTAGAGATACTGCTCTTCTAGATTCCAGGCATCCATCTCTTCCTGCGGCGGGGATTCATACCCTCCTACTTTACTCTGTTTCCACCCAAATCTATTCTTCAATTCCGCCAAGAATTCGGCATACTTGAACGGACCCACTACAGAGTCTATCACAGGGACACCGATTTCTTCTTGCAGCTCTTTATAAAAACCGAACTGTATGGTACAGCCGAGTATGATCACTTCTGCGTTATCTTCTTCGACCGCTTTTCTAGCTTCTTCAGTTATCATCTTTGCCGTTCTTTCCTCATCCTCGTGGAATTCCAACACTCCAAGGCCGACGCTTCTAAAAGATGCTAGACGGTCTTTATAGCCGTACTTTATAACGTTATTTTCCATCTGTGGAATCCATTTCTTTCTTCCTACAATGATCGAAAATTTGTGTCCATATGTAACCGCGATGTTCATGCCTGATTCAGCGGGGGCCGCGACAACCATATCATCGGCTATCTCCCTGGCGGTGTCTAGACCTGGATCGTAGAAACAGCCTATCACCGATGCGTCGAAACCATCTTCTTCTGCCTCTTTTATTTTTTTAAGTGTGGCTGGTAAAACCAGATCTTCGTAATAATGGTACTCTACATGTTTTGGTCCGTCTTTATCTTCAAAAGAGGTAACGTCGACTTTTGTGTTTTCATGTTTACATTCGTTCAATAATTCCCTTATTGGTTCATTGAATTCCGCTCCACCCACTGGATTTATCCATAAAATCTTTTTTTCCATAGAGTTTGCCTCCTATTCTATATAAGTTATACTGCAGATAGATATATATCATTTATGGTTTACTTATTTTAATAAACCATCATTTAAATTTAACAATATAATATATATGAATATTTGGATTCTATTCTTTTTGAAAACTCTCTAGACCATTATAAATTAGGAATTGATCATATTAGACGATCATATGTATGAGACTATGAAAGATTATATTCAATAATAAAATTTAACTGAAAGATGTAAAAATTATGCTTTGAACCCCCAATTTATATATATCCTAATTACCATAAGATTAATGGAGTTGAAGGTCACCTTCAACTCTACTCTGTTACAAAAGGAGTGTGTATCGATGAGCATCAAAGGAAAATATAGAATAGGGATCGATGTTGGTGGAACATTCACAGATGGTGTTCTTGTACTGAATGAGAAAGTCATTGCAAAAACCAAAGATAGAACTACCAGTGATGTGACGACGGGAACGATAAACGTGATAGATAATCTTTTGAATAAAAGCGAGGTGGATCCCACCTCCATAGGCATGATCACATTGAGTACAACTCACACCACGAATGCAATAATAGAAAGGAAAGGTCTAGACAAGGTAGGGATTTTCCGTCTAGCTTTACCTACTGGTTCAGCTATACCACCATTGACGGGGTGGCCTGAAGATCTTAAAGAGGCTCTCGGCGGAAAAGACAACGTCGAGATGGTTCCTGGAGGCTACAACTATGATGGTGAACCTATAGCAGAATTGGATGAAGATTTGATCAGAGAGAAAGTGAACGAGATGGCGGATTCCGTAGATACTTTTGCGATCACTAGTGTATTTTCTCCTGTTAGGCCCGACCACGAGAGGAGAGTTGCTGAGATAATAAAAGAAGAAGTAGATGAAGATATACCGATAACACTTTCTGGAGAAATATCTACTATTTCCCTCCTGGAGAGAGAGAATTCTGCCATTCTGAACGCCTCAGTTATATCGGTCATGAACAAAGCCATCAACGCTATAACCGATGCCATGGAAAGCAGAGATATAGATGCGGAGCTTTTCATCATGCAGAACGACGGCAGCGTGATAAAAGCCGATCAGGCCACCGATTACCCGATTTTCACCTTGGCGAGTGGACCGGCAGCAAGTATCAGAGGTGCTGTGTTCCTCACCGATATAAAAAACGGGGCTTTAGTCGATGTTGGAGGTACTTCTACTGACGTAGGATATATGGTTGACGGATTCCCAAGAGAATCTATGATGACCGTAGAGATTGGCGGGGTAAAAACGAACATAAGAGCGCCTGACTTGACATCTATACCGCTTGGAGGAGGCACTATTATAGAAACTAATGGTGAAGAGGTAAAAAAACTTGGACCTGAAAGTGTCGCCTTGGATCTTCAGAGATTAGCTAAATCATATGGCGGTCCTATGACTACCGTACACGATATAGCAGTTGCTAAAGGAAGATTAGACGAAGACCTTTCTATCTTTACAACTCCTTACGCGACACAGCCGGAGAAAGCGAAGGACATTCCTTCAAAAATTGTTGATGAGGCTTGGAAGATGATCAAAGAAAGAGTTGAGAAAACCATCGACGAGATGAAAACAGATCCAGAAGATATTCCTGCCACATTGGTCGGGGGTGGATCTACAGTCGTACCTAAGGAATTTAAAGGTACCACTCAGGTTTACGAATCTGAGCACTCGGAGGTAGCTGGGGCTTTAGGCGCTACATTGGCCGAAATCGCTGCATACGCCGAAAACGTGGTAGATCTTGAAAAACGGGACAGACAAGAAGCCATCGATGAAACCATCGAGATGGCCAAGAACAATGTTGAAAAGAACGGTGGAGACCCTGAAGAAGCCGAGGTTTTAGACATCCAAGAAGTACCTTTCTCATACATGCCCGGAGAGAGAGAAAAGATCCGAGTGAAAGTGAAATCTAAATTTAAAGGATTGTGAGTGAGAGGTGGATGAGATGACAAAAAAAGATATGAAAAATGATCCGTACGAGATAATAGATGAATGGGGAGTTTCCGAATCCGACTATCAAACCATCGATAAAGAAGCGATAGAGAGAATCACTTTGGGCGCCAATATCTTAGCTACTGGTGGTGGCGGTGATCCAGAGATAGGTTTAAAATGGGCTAAAAACGTTCTCGAAGAAGATAAAGATATAGTAATGGTTCAGCCTGAGGCTATACCCGATGATATACAGCTAGCCTGTGCCGCAACGTTGGGAGCACCAGTGGTCTTAACGGAAAAGCCCCCTGCAAAAGAGAATACCGAACTCATATTTGAAAAGATGGAGGATTATCTAGAAAGACCAATAGATGCCACGTTTCCCATAGAATGCGGTGGAGTCAACTCACCGATAGGTTATGCGGTAGGAGGTGAACGTGGTCTCCCTGTGATAGACGTTGACGGCATGAACAGAGCCTTTCCAGAACTCCAGATGACGACCTTTGCCACCCAGGGCGTTTCCGCGACACCTGTCGTAACCATAGACGATCATCACCACAGTTGCATCGTTGATATGGGCCAAAAAAATAAAGTTGCAGAAGATATAGTTAGAAACATAGCGATGAAATATGGGGGTATATCTTGGATCGGTTGCTATCCGATGAAAGGAAAGGAATTGAAGGAAACCGGAGTTCTTCATTCACAAAGTTTAGCATGGGATCTTGGAAAGACAGTGATGAAAGCTCGAAAAAAACATGAAGACCCGATAGAGAGCATACTTGAATTCCTTAAAGAAGACAGAGGTATTCCTGGAGCTCATATTTTCACCGGTAAAGTCATGGACATAAACCGTGAATTTGGTTCCGAGACAACACACGGATTCTCAATGGGTAGAGTTACTTTAGAGGGTATAGAAGAATACGAAGGTCAAGAAGCACACCTAGAATTCCAGAACGAGTGGCTAGTCGCCAAGATAGACGGAGAAGTGAAATGTTTACCTCCTGACATGATCGCTCTTTTGGATCCAGAAACAGGAGAACCGATAAGGACCGATCTGATTAGATACGGGTATAGGGTAAAAATGATAGTTTTACCAGCACATGAGAACATGCGAACTCCTGAAGGGATAGAGACCTTTGGTCCTAGATACTTTGGATTTGACGAGGATTATACCCCTATAGAAAAATTGCTGGAGGTAGAGGATGATTAGTGAAAGCGAAATCGAAGAATTGGATGAAAGAACTTTAGATATAGTCAAACTCATAGAGGAAGAACCGCGGATATCTAGAGACGAACTCATCAAGAAGTTGGACCTGAGCGAAGATGAATTCGATGTGAAGATGGAAGGATTAACAGAAAAGGACATCGTAATAAGGATGACCATGACCGCAGATTCCTCGATGGAATCGAGAGTTCCCAAAAAGGTCTTCATGTTGAATCCTGAGAAAAAGTCCGAACTACAGGAGTTCCTAAAATGAGTAAGAACACGGACGGTTTTGACCATCCCAGTAGAATTAAGACGCTGAGAGAAAAGATGGAGGAACACAAAATCGATCTTACAGTGCTTTATGAAAGGGAGAATGTCAGATACTTTACAGGATGGAGACAGAATACAACCAGTTTCTCTATTCTTTTTATTACCCAGGATGATCTAATTTATTTTGTACCGAAGCTGGACAAAAAGGCCGTAGATAAGGAGTGCTGGATACCCACTTCCAAAACCTATGTTATACCGGAAGACCCCGCAAAAAAATTTAAAGACCTGATCGATAATGAGAGTGAAACGATCCAAAAGATAGGTATCGAATCTGAAACCATTTTCAACTCTCGATTAAAAAATATCGAGAAGAACTTCGATTGTGAACTCTCCGACGTTCAACCAATCATGAATTCCATGAGAATAAGGAAGACGAAAGAAGAGCAAAATAATATCAGAGAGGGTGCTTCAGCGCTGAGCGGGGTGATGACCGATATAATAGATATGGCACAGGAAGATATGATGGAAAAAAAACTCACTGCTGAAGCTAAAAAATTATTCGATACGGTCGGTGGAGAGACTTATTCTTTTGAACCCTTCGCCATGTCCGGAGAAAACTCCTGGTTACCTCACAGGACATCTACGGAAAAAAGGATACAGAAAGGAGAATTGATACTGATAGATATGGGTCTGATCTGGGAAGGGTATGCAACCGATATCACTAGAACTTTCGTACTTGGGGAACCTAGTGAGCAACAAAGGGATCTTTTTGAAGCGGCTTACGAGGCTCAAAAGGAAGCAAAAAAGATGGTCAAACCGGGTGTAAAAGCGGAGACGGTCCACGAAAAAGCCAATGAAATTTTTGAAGAGTATGGATATTCTGAATATTTTCCACATCTCACGGGTCACGGGTTAGGACTCGAAACCCATGAGGACCCCATCTTGGACAAAGGACAGGATATTGAGTTGAAACCGGGGATGGTCGTAACCGTTGAACCGGGGATTTACAAAGAAGGAGTGGGCGGAGCTAGAGTGGAAGACATGTTGCTTGTCATTGAAGATGGCCATGAAGAACTCACCACCGCGAATAGGATGTTGGTTTGAAAAACTCACGAGGTGAAGGATATGGTAGATGGAGATTTATTAAAAGTAATAAAAGAAAGAAGGAGTATCAGAGATTATAAAGACGAAGAAATCTCGAAAGAAAGTATTAAGACACTTTTGGAGTCTGCAAGATGGGCACCTAGTGGAAGCAATATACAGGCGTGGAGAATATATGTTGTAAAAGGAGACAAATTAGAGTCTATAAAGAAATTTTCACCAGGACTCCTTTCAGACCCGCCGATCATATTTGTTATGTGTGCTGATATAGAGGAGGCGGAGAACAAGGGTGGAAAGCTCTCTAAGGATGTACTTACAAAGATGGACATCGCTATAGCTGCCCAAAACATTTGTCTTCAAGCCAGTTCAATAGGGCTTGGCACTTGTTACATCGGTTCATTCAACAAGAAAGCCATAAGGGAAATACTTGAACTTCCAGATCATCATGTCCCTGAATTGATATTGACCGTCGGGAGGCCTAAGAAAATACCGGACCCTCCGAAAAGGAAGAATCTAGATGAATTGACCAGGTGGGTGGAATAATGAGTGATGAGAATGATGGTGAAAAACCGATATTCTTCGATCTATTCTGCTACATGTCTTCTTCAGCTAGGGCCCTAGTCGACGAACCAAAGCTCTATGGACCACTGAGGCTTCTAGAAACTATGGAGAGGATTATCGATGTGATGGAAACTAATGAGATGTCAGATGAATTCTACAGGGAGTTGAAGAAAAAGATAGAGGAAAATAAGTACACCGTGATGCATGACGAAGAAAGATTTATTGAGTTTTTGGATGAAATAGTTAAGATGTTGGCAAAAAAAGAGAAAGAATTTTTGGATCAGTGACTAAAAAAACGCTAAACCACTTTTTTTAAGTTTCTCAAGTCTTCATCTCGATGCCTTCTATGTCATATTCGAACTCTTTTTCCTCTTGTTCTACTTCCTCGACATCGTACTCCACATCATCAACACCATTAACCAGATGACAAGCAACAAAGTGGTCTTCCTGAACTTCAACTAGTTCAGGTTCCGTTTCTAAGCATTTTTCCTCTTTGAAGGGACACCTAGTGTGGAACCTGCATCCAGAAGGGAGATCCATAGCGCTGGGTATCTCACCTCGCGCCTTAAGGTCCGGTTTTAGTTTTTCTTCTTCCTTAGTCGTAGTGGGAAATGAACCTAACAATACTTTGGTGTAAGGATGTAGGGGAGTTTCAAAAAATACATGGGAATCTGCGACCTCGAAAAATCTTCCTAGATACATGATAGCGACCCTGTCTGCGATGTTCCTCATTAATCCGAGGTCATGGGTTATGAAGAGATAGCTCATATTGTATTCATCCTGGAGGTCGATCAAGATATTCATTATCTTGGCCTGGATGGAGACATCTAAAGCAGATGTAGGTTCATCTAGGACAACGAAAGAAGGATCTGTCGCGATAGCTCTAGCGATAGCCACAGCTTGCTTTTCCCCCTGTCCTAAATCGTTAGGTCTTCTGTACATGAACCTTTCAGGATCTAAATCAACCGTGTTAAGGAGTTGATAGACTTCCTTCGCCATCTCCTTTTTTCCATCCACCATATCGTGGATCCTTAAAGGCAGTCCCACGATATCTAAGACCGTCTTAGTTGGATTCAATGATCCGCCAGGGTCTTGAAAGACCATATTCATATCTCTCTTTATCGCTTTTGCCCGTCCGCTGCTTGAGATAGATATATCATGTTCTCGAAATGATATCTCCCCTTCAGTAGGAGGATGGATACCCATGAGTACCTTTCCAGTAGTACTTTTACCAGATCCAGATTCACCGACAAGACCGAATACTTCATTTTCTTTGATAGTAAATGTAATATCATCTATCGCTTTTACCGTGCCTGCCTCCATATCAAAGTATTTTTTGAGATTTTTTACTTCGATCAAATTTTCAGCCATTTTTACTGCCTCCAACATGCTACGTAATGATTTTTTTCAAATTCACGCATTTTTGGTTTTTCGGTTTTGCAGTCTTCAGAGTGGTGGGGACATCTAGGATGAAATCTACAGCCAGATGGAGGATCGATGTAATCGGGTGTCTGACCTGCTATACCTGATGAGAAACCCCCTCCAGTAAGTTTTGGAGTGGATTCTATCAACCCCTTTGTGTATGGATGGATTGGATTTTCAAATATTTTCTCCGTATCTGCTATCTCGATGACCGTGCCTCCATAAACTACATAGATCTTATCTACGAATTTTTTGACCAATCCTAGGGCTTGGGAAACCAGTATAGCGGAGAAATTCATTTCTTCAAGTATCTCACCAATCAAGCGGAGTACCTGATCCTGTATTGTAACATCTAGATTGGTCGTTGGCTCATCGGCTATCAACAGATCTTTTGGAGCGGCCAAACTCATCGCAATACAGACTCTTTGTCTCATGCCGCCACTCAACTGGAACGGGTAACTATCATACACTCGCTCGGGATCAGACAATGCTACAGAATTGAACAACTTGATTGTTTCCTCTTTGAAATCTAAATCTTCGCTGTTCTGTCTCGAATATTTTAAAACATCCTTCATCTGAGTTTTCACTTTGAATAATGGATTCAATGAAGCAGTAGGATCCTGTGGGATCATACTCACGTTCCTTCTTCTTAATTTGACGAGTTCCTTTTCCGTCATGTTTAAAATGTCTTTCCCTTTGAAATTCACTTCACCGCTCTTTATCACCGCATTGTCTGGCAGAATTTGGTTTATCGTCTTCATAGTGGTCGTTTTTCCACACCCTGATTCGCCTATGACCCCTATCGTCTCATTTCTATTCACTTTTAGATTAAGATTATAGAGAACACTAGTGACGCCTCTATATGTTTTATATCCCACGTCTAGATCTTTTATCTCCAGCAATCCCTCAGCCATCAGCTCCCACCTCCTGACTCTTCGAAGGCATCTTGTATACCGTCTCCAAGCAGGTTAAAGCCCAGAATTATGAAGGAAATAGCCATTGCTGGAAAGATACTTACTTGCCAGTGATGTGGCAGATAATCACTGCCGCCAGATACCATGGTCCCAAGATCCGGAGTAGGTGGTTGAGCACCAAGACCAACAAAACTGAGCGACGCTCCAATGATTATTACCCATCCCGCGTCTAGGGTCATCTTTGTGAGGATCGGTCCCGTACAGTTGGGCAGTATCTCCGAGAACATTATGTGGATCTTACTATCACCCATAATCTCCGCGGATCGTACGAATTCCTCATTGGAGATAGACGAGACATTGTTGTAAGTTATACGGGCATACCATGGCCACCACATCAGAGATACTGCCATCATCGCATAGAACGGTTCGGGTTCTAGCATAGCCGTAATACTCAACGCAAGGACTAAAGGTGGGACAGCAATAAAAATATCCGATATTCTCATAAGCAAGGTATCGATCCAAGTTCCTTTATGGTATCCTGCAACAAGTCCTACGACGACTCCGCTAGGTACAACCAATGATAGCACGACGACAGCCATCCTAATCGAGTATCTGAATCCTAGTATAGTCCTTGTCAGAACATCCCTGCCCATGCTATCAGTACCTAAAGGATATTTCCAGTTAGTGAAAGGTTGGATGAATTTTGCATCATAGTTATGGTATAGACCACCATGGGATGGATATGGTACAATGTATTCTCCAAAGATGGCTAAAAATATCGTGATTATCGTTATAGCCAAGCCCACAAGTGATAAGGGGTTGCTCGAAAATCTGTACCATCTTCTTTTCAGCGCATCCTTCCACGGAGATTCCTCTCTCTCTTCAACGATCTCTTCTACTTTTTCTTCTACTTCTTCGCCTTCTTCGTGGATCTTTTTGTCTTCATTGTCTTCATCAGCCATATTTATCAGCTCCTGCCTCCATATCTTATCCGTGGGTCGATATAGGCTACAATGGTGTCAACGACGAGGTTAATTATAGCAAACATTATGCCGATTATCATAACTGTAGCGACTATAGTATTAAGGTCACTATGCAACATTGCATTGATTGCATGTCTAGAAAATCCAGGCCATCTAAAAACCATTTCAACCAGGAAGGCATTTCCGAGCATCATGGCTATCTGCATGCCTAGAACAGTAACGCCTGGGATGATAGAAGGTCTCAACAGATATTTAAATCTGATCGTACGTTCGGGCAAGCCAAATCCTTTTGCCATCGAAATGTACTCTTTTTGTTTAATAGTAATCATCCCAGACCTTATCATCCTAGCTACTTGTGCTGTACCCGGTATAGCTAGTGCAATGGCAGGTAATGTAGCATGATGGACGAAGTTTATAAAAGTCTTAAATTGACCAGCTAGAAGAGCATCTATACCCAAAAACCCAGTTACCTCTGGAGGATGCGCGAAGCCTGAGGTAAGGGCACCAGTCACAGGAAACCATCCAAGTTGATAGGCAAATGTAAGCTGGAAAATGATCGCAAAAACGAAAGCAGGTATTGAAACGCCTATGTAAGAAAAGATTCTGATTACATGATCCTGCCATTTGTTTATATTCGAACCTGCAAAAATCCCTAGGAGGAAAGAACCAACTATCTGGAAGGCCGCTGCATATGTGATCAATTCTAATGTTCTTGGAAGATACGTTTTAACATCTGTGGTGACACTCCTTTTAGTTACGATAGAAAAACCTAGATCTCCCTGGAAAACATTTCTCAGCCATATAAAGTATTGAATATAGAGGGGGCGATCTAAGGCGAGACTCTGTCTCAAATTTTCAATCACATGGTCTGGAGTGCGAGGACCAACCATCATCTCGATAGGATCCCCTGGTATAATTCTTCCGAAGTAAAAGATGAATAATGATAATCCAAACAGTGATATTATAGCCCAAAACAGCCTTTTTCCGATGTATTTTTTCATATCCATTAAATTCAACTCCTAACATTATACAAAATCAGGAAATAAATAAAACCAAGTTGGAGGTTTTTACCTCCAACTAGATTTTGGGATATAGTTTTTTCTTTTACCGTTCATCAGGTGGAAGTACCTCTATCATTCTTACGTTTTTGTTGTATCCTATGGTAGGTATAGCGTGCTCCTCGGGATCTTCAGCATGTGGCCATGTAACATAGTCCTGATATGCGTGTCTTGAAAATTGACTGTGCAGGAATAGAGACGGAGACATCTCTAGCAGGTCTTTTTGTAATTGTTCATACAGGGCAAATCTGTCTTCTTTGTTGGGTTCTGCGAGAGCGTCTTCAATCATTCCGTCTATTGTATCGTTCTCCAACCACTCGTTCTGTTCCCAACTGTCAGCGGTATCGGAGTGATATCTAGCTTGCAAAAGACCACCTGCCTCGGGGAATTGAGCGGTGACCCAAACCATCGTGACATGGGGCGAATCTTCTTTATTAGACATCGCGTCGATAAGAGCTCCCCATTGATATTTGTTCGATTCACCTTCCAGCCCGATATCATCTAAATTGCCCGCTAACATTAATGCCACTTTCTCTGTTGCTGGAACTTGTGCCGTCCAACTAATTTCAATCTTGTAATCGCTAGGATTTTCCACTATATCTGGATAGTATTTTGATTTCTGAAGTTCCTCTTCAGCCTTTGTAATGTTTCGTCTGGGCATGTCCAGCTCTGTCGCACCAGGAAGTACTGATGGTATGATCCCATTTGGGAGTCTACTACTAGGGAATATTTCTTCTATCTGTTCTGTATAATTGAATGAGTAAGCAATAGCTTTCCTTACATGGACGCAATCAAGTGGTTCTTTCTGGGTATGCATCTGGCCATAGAATGCCCCGCCAGAAAAATATGCACCAGTTTTCCCATCATGGTCATCTGCAATCTCTGTCACCGTGCCATATTCAAGCCATTCGGAAGTTACCTCAAGACTTTCTTCACCGAACATAGATCTTTCTGTTGTAGGGTCTCCAAGAGCTAACATTCTGAACTCATCCGGTGCATTATCTGCCATAGGTCCCCAGTAATCTTCGTTTTTCTCACCGTAGAAATGGTCCGTTACATCAGCATCGTACACCTCGTAAGGCCCCGTACCTGCACTGTTCTCTAGAAGATAGGATTTGCCGAGGTCGTGGCCCCATGGTTCATATACGAGATCTGCGTCCTCATCCGCATGATTTAGTACATCTTCTTTGTCCACGATATATAGCCTAGTTAATGTAGATAAGAAAACACCTCGTGGTTCCTCAAGAACGAACTTAACCGTGTAGTCGTCTACCACAGTCGAATTTTCAATGTCGACGTGTTCATCGAAAAGGAAGGCGAATCCTTGGCCTATTGTCGTCAATCTTTCCATGGAGAACATAACGTCTTCAGCAGTCATTTCGTTTCCGCTGTGGAAAGTCACATCATCTCTCAAATCAAAGGTATATTCTGTCCCGTCTTCTGAGATCGTCCAGTCTTCTGCTATCCAAGGTTCAACACCCGTTTGAGTTGGGAATACTAGAGGATCATAGAAATTCGTGTATGCAGTACTACTAGATTCGTCAGTTCCTATCGCAGGATCTATTTCAGTGGGCCATGAAAAGCCCATTCTAAGTATAGCTTTGCTTTCTTCTTCGTCAGGTTCAACACATCCTGAAAAAGCAACACCAGAAATCACCAGGATCCCAAACACCAATATAGCGATATGTTTTTTGTTTAACATTTTATCTTTTTCCTTTGTTTTTTTTGGTTTTCCTCGCACATTATAATAACAAATTCCTATTTATAATTTTCCTCATTACTGGTTAAAATTAAACGTATACTCTACTAATTTTAAAAAAAGTTTGCATTATAGCTCGAAATTTAAAAGTGAACAATCTTCTTAATAAACTAATTCCTCTAATCTATTTACTATCATCACCTTTAAATATTAAAGTATTTTATATTTATTGCATGCCGTTTTTCATATTCTTCAGTCCACATCATAGAAAGATTTCAAGATTGGAAAAAGAGGCGTATGTTTTTATTTACCATGATTAAATGTATAAGATAAGTATAAAGATTAAAATTTTTCATTTAGTCCTTAAAATATGATTATAGATATAATTACTAATCTGGGAATTATACCAAAAACATAAATATTCACACAGAATAATGACTTCAATAATTGCTACTTTAAAAAGGAAAAGTGTTTATCATGACAAAAATATATGAATATGAATTAGGAAATGCTGCTAGAAAATTAGTCAGCGATTTTTTAGATCTTAGAAAAAATGAAACGTTCGTTATCACCGCCGATACTAAAAGTAACGAAAGAGTTGTGAATGCCACGGCTAGGAAAGCTTTCGAAGTTGGTGCAAAACCCATGGTTTTGTGGTTACCCTCTCCCCTTGGAGTAGGTAAAGATGCTGATCCGATGTTGCCTATTGATGCATTGACTGCTCTTTTGAACGAAGCTGATGCTTGGGTTGAGTTCAACAACGAATGGCTTTTGTATTCCACTCCCTTCGAGAGAGCTATGGAAGAAAACGAGGAACTCAGATACCTTTGTTTGGTCGGACTAGATGAAAATATGATGATCAGAACCATTGGAAGAGTAGATCGAGAAAAATTAGAAAAGTTTATGAAGAAAGTGGCTGAGCTGACAAAAAATGCCGATCATATGAAAATTACAACTTCCGCTGGAACGGAACTTGAATTTGATAATCATCCTGAACATCCAATAGATTGTTCTGCGGGAGACGCGAGCAGTCCAGGAATGAATTTCCTTTCTGGTCAGATAGGATGGGCTCCCGATCTTCAGAGCGTAGAAGGAAGATTGGTATTCGATGGTTCGGTCGAGCCGCCTGTCGGTTTACTCAATGAACCTATAGAAATGAAAATTGAAGAAGGTAGAGTAGTGAATATAGAAGGAAGTAGAGAAGCAGAGGAGTTCCGAAGGTGGCTGGAGAGTTTCGATGACGAAAAAATGTTCAGATTAGCACATGTCTGCTACGGTTTTAATCCTGGTGCAAAATTGTCCGGTAATATTCTAGAAGACGAAAGAGTTTGGGGTTGCACTGAATGGGGTCTGGGATATCGTGCTTCTCCCGATGAGATAGACGCCCCTTCCCATACCGACGGTATTTGTTTGAACTCGACAGTTTGGCTGGACGATGAAAAACTACTTGAAAAAGGTTCTATTGTCCATCCTGAATTGGAAGAATACAAAGAAAAGTTAGAAAAATGAAGAGAAGAAAAATTAAGATCAGGTCTTTAGCTGTGATTTCGTTAGATTACTGACTTGAAGATTCTATGACTAATAAAGATTTAAATAACTGCATTCTCAATAAGAGTTAGAAAATAATGGTGCCTTCAAGAAGAGATTGGTTTTTTGAGCCCCTCGCTAAGAAACTTCGAAGTTTGAAAAAAGATTATGACTCATTTACTTTATATCTTATTTTCACATATCTTTTTTCCCTACCCCTGATATTCGTGCTCCTGTATGTCGATCCATGTCTATTTAATTTAGTACTTCCTGCCTTTGCGCTTCTAATACCTTATAAACTTTTTAAAGAGAAGGACTTCAAAGTTTTAGCGGTCGTTGGAATAATCGTTTTGATTCTATTGGGCTTAACTTTCACTGCTTATCAGGTGGAGGGGATTTACATAGGTCGAGATCCCGAAGAGTTATCTTCCAAGCATCTTTCTCAGGGATTCATAGATAGAGTAGATGGAGATGTCGGGGAGGAATTTAAGTTCACAGTGATCGTGTCCAATGAAGCTTACGAGGATCTCATCCAGGATAATAATTACACGATCACGGTCACACTTACCCGATATATAGAAGAAGGAATAGATGTTAAAGAGTACAATATGAGCTTTCAAGAAGAAGTCGAGGATATAGGAAGAAAATTTTTCATCGAAATCAGTGTTGTAGAAGAAGCGTTGTATGAACATTACTTTACATTACATATAGAGAAGGGAAACGGTGATTATGAGGAGGAAACCAACAGAGGCTTTGGTCCATTCACAGTTGGAAGACTATCTCTTTATCGGACTATCATGATTCGACAGACCACTTCGACCCTGATAATATTCATTATATTTTTAGGATTCCTATGGTGGAGAAAAGGTATGTTGGAGAGGGCAAAGAAGAAATCAAAGCAAAAAACCGAGAAGGACAAAACAGAAGAAAATAAAAAAGATAACGGTTCGACTTGAAATGTTAAGAATAGAAAAAAGATATAACTTCTAGTAGTACTTAAGATGAGATAATGGTCATATCTATTGCAGACTTGATAGGTGCGATACTAGCACTGATGGGAGCGCTCATAGTAGCCTCTCAAAGTATATTAGTTAGAAAATCCACCATCGGTGGTTCCATAAAAAAATTGGTTGGCACAGTTTTATTGGTCAATGTTATCACATGGACAATAATATCCTTTTTGGCCTATTATCCGGACTTCAAAGTAAATCTCATATCTCTTATTTCCTTTGGATTATCTGGCTTTTTTGGATTTTTTTTGGGCTATCGTTTGATGTTCTTGGCTATTCAGAGAATCGGAGCCTCAAGAACTATGCCTCTTATTAGAACTCAAGTAATTATTGCTCTAATTTTATCGATATCATTTTTAGGAGAATCATTATCATTTTTTCATTTGATTGGTATAGTGATGATATTGTTTGGAACCGGATTGGTTTCAAAAGAGATAGCAAATGAGAAAAACTCGATCTTTTCGGGTAAGAAGTTAGGACTGATCGATCTATCTATACCTTTGATTGGCGGTCTTTCCTGGGGCCTCAACTGGTTCTTTACAAAGCTAGGCCTTATAGAAGGGACCCCTGTGATATTGGGTCTCGCGATCAGCTCGATCGGAGGATTTATTGGGTTTGTTGTATTAGAGGGAATATTTCAGAAAGAATTTTCTTTCAAAAAAGTAAAATCTCCAAAACTTTCTTGGTATATCTTAATCGGTTTCGTTTGTGCTTTAGCATTTTTCTTAAATTTTTCAGCTCTATCTATCTCGAGGGTCGTCGTGGTCAATCCAATTTGGCAAGTTTCCCCTTTATTTGTTTTAATACTTTCTTACATTTTCCTTCCGAGGTTAGAAAAAATCTCCTCAAAACTTATTATTGGTTCAGTTGTCATCGTTTTCGGGACGATAACAGTAATATTATTCATGTGATTTTTTCTTCTAGATAATAATGATGATGAATTTTTGAGGATATCAGGAAAACTTTTTACTGTGAAGATCAATAAGGTAGGAAAGAGATTAGGGTCGAATTCCTAGATAGACTCCGTCTGTAAGTTCTATATGGATAGAGAGGTGGAGGGAGCGTACCAAATTGAAAAACTTTAATTAGTTAGAAATCCATTCCAAGTATAAGAATTGTCTATCTGAGGCTGTATGATATTGAGTTCGATCCTCGCCGGTGGCTCTAACTTTCAATTTTTTTCTTTTTCATTTTCTAGTAGATCATTAATTTTCCTAGCTTCCTTTACTTTTTGTAGTTTTTTCCCGGTCCAGATGAAATAAAATATGAAGAAGATAACAGGTAACATTATCAAAAGAAACAATAAATAGGACCCGATAGTTCCTTCAAAAAGCTCAGGATAAACCAATGCTGTAGCTATCGGAAGGAAAAGACCTATACTAAAGATGATGATCACCTTCAAATGGTGTAAATTATCGTCACACTTCTCAGCTTTTTTCTTTTCTTTTTCTGTCACATCAATGGGCTCTCTGCTGATTGGACCACCGATAATAGACTCAGGTATCTGAAACTCAGGAGGAAGTATATTCTTTTCAGTTTTAAGTTCATGTTCGACCGCCTTTTTAACTTCCTTCCTAGCATCGAACACCTTTTTGTTATAAAAAGCCAATAAAAGAAGAATAGGTGGAGGCACCAATGCGGAGAATAGAACTAGGAATACGTTTTCATGTGCACTTCCAACTGCTACAGAGATTAATAGAAGAGCCATTATTCCAACCATGCCGAAGATTACCGGTTTCTCTAGTCTAATTTTCCTTTGTATCTCGTCCCAATCTTCTTTTGTATAATATAAGAAGTCATCTGATTTCTTTTCATATGCATGGTTCCCCTCGTAAATATTGTTCCATTTGGATCCTAAAACCTCATTCATAGCTTTCTCAAATTCTTTTATCTTTCTGTCCCTACCGATTGAAAAAAGGATCTTTCCCTTCCTTCCATCAATAGTTAAAATCTCATATCCTCTTTTTTCAGAAGATTTTTTATTATAATCTGGTTTAATTTCCTTCATTTCATCCAAATCTACCTTTCGGACCATATTTTTGAAGTGCTCTTGAAGAATGCTTGTTGAAAGATAGAGAGTTTCTGAGTTAATTTTGACTTCTCTAAACATCCCTATAAACCCCACCATCGAAGGAATCCATAAAGATCCGACAAAAAATATAGATATCCATAGTCCGATCGGTATCAACAAGTCCTTTTGGATAAATAAATAAAAGATGAAGCAAACTAGCGAAAAAATACCTAATGTACCCAAAAGTATAGCTTCATCGAAAGGTATCTTATTTTCCTTGAAGTGATAATTTCCTCCCTCAGGACTTTGCCTGTCTAATTCTGACCAGATGATCAATGCTCCCAAAACAAAGGTCCCAATTGCGACTAGAGGAAAAAACAGAGGTACTTCTGGTTGAGGGTGTATCTTAGTCTTTAGAATCCCGGCTGAGTCAAAAACATGTATTCTGTTGCTGGTCGTTACAAAAATTTTCTCTCCATAAACAGTAAGATCCTCTATTTGATCCTCCTCAAAACCAATTTCGGTTATTAACTCCTCGCTTTCTAAGTCCCGAAGATTAAAATTTTTCCGACCATCGGAAAAAACTACTCGCTCATCGTATTCGGTGAATTCAACAAGGTTCATCCCCTTTTTCAACTTACGCTCAAAAAGGAGAGTTGACGTAGTCGAGTTATAGATTTCTAATTTATCCTCGTAGGCTACCGCTAATTTTCCATCATTAGAAAAAGAACAGTCGGTTATTCCCTTACGCTTTGAAATATTTCTCTTACTATCTTGCGATAATACGTATATGCCGGCATTCTCATTCCAGACTGCTACAGAGCCATTAGGAGAAACACAAAATCCGTCGATTCTTTCGTCAGATGAATAATTAAAGGTAATTTTTCCCTCTTCGAATCTTACAATTCTATCGTTTCCGAGCAAAGCGTAAAGCTTTTTATTGAATTGGAGAGAGTTGATAGATAGTTCACTCTCAAAATAATGTTCGATTTTCTCTCCTTCTTCGTAGGTCATGATTTCGCCATGTTCAGTTCCTAAGAATAATTTGTTTTCCTCTGGAAAAGATGCATGATCTGTAACTTCATATCCGGTTTTCACTATTTCTTTCCTTTTCACGTCTTTCCGATCCCATATTTCGATTCCTTTTTCAGAAGATACAAAGACATTCTCATTGGATACCGCTGTTCTTTTACCATCCTTAATCCTAGGGTGATTAAATGGTATTTGAGATAAAATAAGAGTTAGGAAAAGTAGAAAAATTAACACCGCTAAAACGGCTCTTAAGCGTTTCATCGCTGAAAACTATACTATGTATGAAATTTATATTTTATCGTGGACTTATTTCGACTTTTGATTAACAGCTATAGCTTCTAAGTATATTTTCTGTAGCTCCGCCCCTTCGGTGTTTCTAGGAGATTTTCCTTTTCTGAGAATATCCTCTTTCTCTCTATCTGTTTCAGACCTTCCCTAGCCATCTTCTAGAAATTTTGTTCTTTTGATCCCTCTCAAAAATCGGATATACGCCATTTGGTCTTACCTCTAGACTAAGTGAATTAATTCTAAGAAAAATCAGTTTAATAGCAATGAATATTTATCCCAGTTCTCTATAGCATTGTAGAGGTTAGATCGATGAACAGTTACGTGACTCTCCTGAGCGATAATAGAACCGCATTGAACAGCTTGTGGGCGATCTTGAAGTATAAAAGATTCGAACCTGACAAGATCCTACTGATATCGAGTGATGGCGAAACGACTGTAGATGAACTAGTTAAGGATTTTAAGGAACTCTTGAAAAATTATGAGATTGACTGTTCAATTGAATCAAAGTCTATAGAAGAGATCCATAATGTTGGGGAAATTGTAAGTGATTTTGTCACGGATGGAAGTGAAAAAGTTGCATTAGATATCAGCGCCGCATCTAAATATATGACTGCTAAAGTCATTATAGATTCAAGACCAGACCTGTTCGATCATGTATTTTATCTGGATGTTGAAGGTATCGATTTGAAAGAGAGACCTTTTCCAACGATCGAAAAAAGTAAAGTTAAACTGAAAGACCTCAGATCTGATGGTGAGAGGTAGATATAGATGGAAGAGATATTCAGTAAAGAAGAGTTGATGATATTTTTGAATCAGATAGAGGAGGAGGGATTATCTGAATTTGAGGTCATAGAGCCCTACTTTGAAAATAGACTTTTGAAAGTGGATATGAAGGATGGAGAATATGAGGTGGAATTGAGTGGTAAAAGCGACTTCGAGATGCCGATATCGAAGGACGAATATTGGGACAAGGATGAGATTCCAGGATTCAGAGAGTACAAAGAGTGTCTCATCTCTTCAGGGTTCGTGGAATATGAAAACTGGGACAGATTCAAGCATTGGATAAGATCTCTCTATGAGAGCGAGAAGGACCCAGGTCTTTCTAGCGAATCCATATTTTTGACCATCGATACCAATCTAGCCTATTACCGCTTCATCTCGAGAAAATTCCCCCTGAGATACGACGATATGACAATCGATGCTAAAGATTTTGATTATCTTTTGAGTTCGATAGTCGAAAGTGAGATAGATCATCATATACGGGACAAGTATGGCGACTCTGATCTCAAGATGATGGGCATGCACACAGAAATAGGGGATATCAGATATGAATTTAGGAATCGTGGTACACTAGAGACGAGGAAATCTAAATTCGCTACTGAGGAGCTGAACTATCTCAGAGGAGAACTGAACTCCGCTAGGGTCAAGGGAAAGGTTTCGAAGACGGATTCTGAGAAAAACGATATAATGATAGTCGAATCTCTAGAGGAGTTCTGCTGGGAGAAGAATATCGACGTGGCTCTTTTATCTACAGACAGGAATATGGGTAATCATGCTGAGAATGCCGAGATAGCCTTTTTCATTCTAGAGATGCCCCACAGCATACCCAAGAGGAAAAAAGTCGACTCCGAGATCATATTGAATCTACTTCACGACATGGCTCTCATGTATGGAGTCATACAGATACCTGAACTGAGTACCGACCTCCTCGGAATATGGGGTGGAAAGAAAGACGACCATTATAGTTCTGAGAGCGTGAAGGCTTGGGTCAATCCCGGTTCTCCGGTAGAGTCTCAGTTGAAGAGGGATATGAATGTATTGAATTCCTTGAAAACTTTCTAACCACCATATTCAGGATAAACGCCATCTAGGTCCTTCCTCTGTATCCTCTAATACCACACCTAATTCTTTCAGTCTATCTCTTATTTCATCGGCCGTATCGTATTCGCCTTTTTCTCTCAGTTCTTCTCGTATATCTATCAGCAATTCTACGAATTCTTCTCTATCTTCTGATCCGTCTGAGGTGCTTCTTTGCCCCTCTTCTAGTCTCAATCCCAGTAACCTTCCGAGTTCTTTTAGGATTTCTTCTGCTTCTTCTAGTATGGATTTTTTGTTGTCCAACTTCTTGTTGATCTTTTTACTGAATTCGATAAGTTTACTCATCGCTAATGGAGTGTTCAGATCGTCGTCCATCGCCTTTTCGAATTCTTTTTTAATCCATTTTATGTCCTCTTTTAAGTCGGTCCCGTCTCCTCCTTCGGAAGTTCTCACCTCATTGAGCGTTCGATAAAATCTATCCAGTTTCTTCTCGGACTCCTCCAACGATTCGAGGCTGAAATCACTCTGGGATCGGTAATGGATACTGGCAAAGAAAGTTCTGATGACTTCTCCATCGAATTCTTCTAACAGATCTGAAATGGTGTAAAAATTCCCTTTACTTTTCGACATCTTTTCTCCTTCCACCGTTATGTGTTCGCTGTGTAACCAAAAATTGACCGGTTCCTGGTCCATGTCGTTCATCGCCATGTTCTGCGCTCTTTCGTTCGGATGGTGGGGAAATATATGATCGACTCCGCCGGAGTGAATATCGAACTTCTTTCCCAAATACTTAGATCCCATAACGCTACACTCGAGGTGCCAGCCCGGATATCCCATGCTCCAGGGAGATGGCCATTTCATGATATGTTCAGGGGAAGCTTTGATCCATAGGGCAAAATCGTGAGGCGATTTCTTTTCCTCAACTTCCTCATCGGAAACTCTACCACCGGCTCCTGTCTCCAGGTCCTCTATCGTTCGTCCTCCAAGTTTAGGGTAATCGTGTTCTTTTTCAAATTTTTTCACGTCGAAATAAACGGTCCCATTCTTTTCGTAACCGTAACCATTAGAGATTATATCTTTTACCGCTTCTATCATATCGATCATGTGTCCTGTAGCTCTAGGATTCACGTTGTGCCTCTTCATGTTGAGTTCGTCCATCTCTTTGTACCATCTTCTCACCTGTTCCGTGACCAGTTCCATAGGTTCCAGTTTTCTTTCTTTAGCGGCTTTCTCTACTTTATCCTCACCTTCATCCTCGTCATCTGTCAGATGCCCCACGTCGGTGATATTCATGACGTGAAAAACATCGTATCCCTTCCACTCTAGATAGCGATGTAAAATATCCCATGCAGCGTAAGTCTTCGCATTTCCAACGTGCATGTCATCGTAGATGGTCTGTCCGCAGGAATAGATCTTGACCTTCCCTTCCTCTATCGGTTGGAACTCTTCCTTCTGATTCGTCAAAGTGTTGTATAGTTTTAGCGTCATATAATATGAGAATTCAGATGAAAATATTTCAAACTTTTGATTATTATTACTTATATCTATGACATGCGATTTTTCTTCCGTAGGCCTCGATCAGGTCGGGGTTATCCCTCTCGCAAACACTCTGGCTTCTTGGGCATCTAGGGGCAAAAGCGCAGCCTTCAGGTGGATTTACCGGGCTCGGGACCTGTCCAGTTAGAGGAGCTTCTACTTTTTCATCAGGGTCAGGCTGGGGGACAGATTTGAATAAAGCCTGAGTGTAGGGATGTTTTGGCTCATTGAATATATCGGTACTATCTCCGATCTCTACCAATTTACCTAAATACATCACACCTAGTCTATCGCTGATTGCTCTCACTAGATTTATATTGTGTGAGATGAACATGTAAGATACTTTGAATTTCCTCTTTGCTCTGTCCAGCAATTTAAGGATTTTAGATTGTACAGAAACGTCGAGTGCAGAGGTAGGCTCATCTAGAACTAAAAAATCAGGTTCTAAACATAGAGCTCTAGCAATACACACCCTTTGTTTTTGCCCACCGCTCAATTCGTGAGGATATCTGATTAGATGTTCTGCTTTCAGGCCCATGGTATTCAAGATATCGACCATCCTTCTGAGTTTTTCTTCTTCTGAATCCACCATGTTGTGTATCACTAGAGGTCGGTTCAGGTGGTCATAAACTGTCATCTGGGGATTCAAGGCGCTCACCGGATCTTGGAAAACTATGTTCATCTTTTTTCTCAAACTTCTCATGTCTTCTCCGTCCAAATTGGTGATATCCTTTCCATCAAAGTAAATCTTGCCTGAGGTGGGCTTTATCAGTTTTAAGATAGTTCTTCCTAGAGTGGTTTTTCCACATCCGCTTTCACCTACCACACCTAGAGTTTCTCCTTTAATGACGTTAATAGAGACATCGTTGACAGCCTTAACGGTCCCTTTTTTGGAATCGAAGAATTTTTTCAAATTTTCAGTCTCAACTAAATTCACTCTACCTCCTCCCAGAAGTGACAGGCGACGAAATGGTCTTTCTCAATTTCCTCCAGTTCTGGCTTTTTCTCCTTGCAGATTTCTCGAGCATATTCACATCGAGGATGGAATCTACACCCAGAAGGAGGATTTATCAGTCTGGGTACAGTACCAGGTATAGTTTCGAACTCCTCTATACTTTCCATGACCCCGGGTACAGAATGTATAAGCCCTATTGTATAGGGATGTTTTGGATTTTTGAAGAGTTCATGGACATCAGCTTTTTCGGCTATTTGACCACCATACATGACTGTGACAACATCACATATCTCTGAGATTACAGCCATGTCATGCGTGATATATAGGATAGAAAGATCTCGGCTTTCCTTTAACCCTCTTAAGATTTTCAAAAATTGAGCTTGTATCGAAACATCTAGTGCCGTAGTGGGTTCGTCAGCGATCAATAGATTAGAATTACAAGCTAACATCATCGCGATCATGACTCTCTGCTGCATACCCCCGCTCAACTCATGGGGGTACTTATCATAGACGTCCTCAGGATCAGGTAGCTTAACTCTATCGAGTTCATCTAGCACTAATTTCTGTGCTTCTTTTTTGTCGTCACTCTGGTAAATTACGACAGATTCTTTTATCTGCTCTCCAGCAGTGTAAACGGGGTTCAATGAAGTTGAAGGGTTCTGGAAGATCATGCTTATCTCATTACCTCTGATTTTCTGTCTGAGATCTTCATCGTTCATTTTTAGGAGATTAACACCTTTGTAAAGGACTTCACCCCCTCGGATTCTCGCATTATTGTCCAATAGACCCAATGTAGTCAAACTAGTCACGGATTTTCCACAACCCGTTTCGCCTATCACCCCATGGATTTCTCCTTTCTTGACGGTAATATTTATCCCATCAAGAGCTTTGACTGTGCCTTCTTCAGTTTTAAATTCTAGTTTCAAATCTTCAATTACTAGTAAAGGATCTCCCACATGAATATCACTAGACATCCTATTTTCCACCTCTTCTTACCGGATCTAAAGCATCTCTTAAACCGTCACCTACGAAGTTAAAAGCTAAAACAGTAATCACTATGGCCATACCTGAAACTGTAACTAGTAAAGGATTGAATTGCATATATACAGAACCCGATTTCACCATTTCACCCCAACTAGATGTAGGCGGTTGTATTCCAACTCCAAGATAGTTTAAAGCGGCAGCAGCAAGAATGGCCCAAGGAATTTGTATTGTTGCCATTACAACTATTGAGGGAAGAATGTTTGGTAAGAAATACCTTAAGACAATGTGGGTCTTACTTTCTCCGATAGCTTCTGCACTTTCAATAAACATTTCATTTTTGATAGAGAGGACTTCACCTCTTGTAATTCGAGCAAATCTTGTCCACATCACGAGACCTACTGCAATTATAACCGGATAAAGTCCAAACCCAAGTGATGTAGCTAGGGCCAATCCAAAGATAAGAGTAGGAAATGCAAGAAAAGCATCTACTGTTCTCATAATTACCTCGTCGATCCATCCTCCTTTCGTACCTGCTATCAAACCTAAGGTGACTCCAATCCCACCCGAAACAAAAACTACAAGAAGACCTATTAATAAAGCTATACGGGCACCGTACATTAATCTAGAGAGGGTATCCCTTCCTAATTGGTCTGTTCCCAAAGGATGTTCTAAAGAAGGATAAGCCCTTGTGTTATAAATATCAGTTTTTATAGGGTCATGCGGAGCTAGAATCGGGGCGAAGATTGCCACTATTATTAACATTAATAGCACTCCTAATCCAAATAGCGCCAATTTATTCCTTTTAAATCTCAACCACACTAGCTCTATTTGGCTAGTTTCCTTTTTCTTTAGATCTTCTATTTCTTTTTCTAGATCAATTTCTTTTTCTCCAAAGTAAGAATCATCTTTGGTCACTATTATACCTCCTCGTGAGAACCTAAATCAATTCGAGGATCGATAAAGGTATAGGCGATATCTGCTCCAAGATTAGCTATCACCGCTATTATTACCATAATTAGAATAGAGCTTTGAACAGCTATGAAATCTCTAGACAGTGTAGCTGTAAGTATAAAACGGCCCATACCAGGTATATTAAAGATCTGTTCAGTAATCATCCCGTATCCAAATAACCACGGTAGCCTCATTGCAATGACTGTCACTACAGGTATAAGAGCGTTTCTTAAAGCATGTTTTATAATTACGATATGTTTTTTTAACCCCTTTGTCTGAGCGGTTTTTATATAATCTTGATCCAATACATTTAACATACTTGATCTTGTTAGTCTAGCTATAATAGCTTGCAATCTTATTCCAATGACAATTGCAGGCAATATCAAATAATATATATTTTCATAGCCTCCAGTAGGGAATAAATTTAGATAAAATGCGAAAATTAGTAAAAATATTGTTCCTACCCAAAAACTTGGTGCAGAACGCCAAAATAAAGCCTGCATAGATGCTAAATAATCAATCCAAGTATTATGATTCAAAGCACCAATTACCCCTGTTCCAATTCCTAAAACTATAGAGATAGAGAGGGCAAGAGCCATTAATTGAAAGGTGATAGAGACTTTTGGTTTAATAAGCTCAGTAATCGGTTCATCATATCTCAAGGAAGTGCCTAAATCTCCTCTAAATAAACCAACCATCCAATCAATGTATTGACGATACAATGGTTTGTTAAGTCCATGTTTTGCGTTAAATTCTTCAATCATCTCTTCAGTTGCGTGTAAACCTAAAATTCTCCTAGCGGGGTCTGGATCCCCTACCCTCATGACGGCAAAAGCGATGAAGGTAGCAAGTAATATAACAGGTATTGATTTTAAAATCCTTTTTATAATGAATCTCTTTCTTTTACTTTTGATGTATTTCTCTAACATAATTTCTCCTCTTAATCGGAATATTGATAGAAAGAAAAAAGGGTTTTAGTGTTTTTCTCTAACGTACACTGTTTTTAAAGCTCCCAAAGGTGGGTTTTGTAATAAGGTCCGTCGTACATATATGAAGTGAATGCTTCTTCGGGTATAGTCACTGATTCGTGGTATACTATGGGTTGTTGAGTAAATCCAACAACGTAGACTGCCATATTATCTTCTATTAAGTATTTCTGTATCTCTTTATATTTTTCCATTCTATCCTCGTAATCGATTGTTTTCATTGCGTCCTCCATCATATCGTTGAACTGAGAATCGTTATAGAAATTACCCCAGAAGTTTTTTTCGCTAGTATTCATATAGTAAGTCATTTTGTCAAAACCGGAAGGACCAGCGGTGAGATGATGATAGTTCATTTCAGTTTCTCCAGCTTGCATCATCTCAACAAAAGTTCCCCACTCTACACTTTGTACCTCTAAATCAATTCCTGCTTCTGCGACCTGCTCACTGACTAGGGTCATCTCATCTGTTCTATCACCTGGATTAGTATGTATCGTTAATTCAACTCCATCTGGATAACCAGCTTCATCAAGTAACTCTTTAGCTTTTGTGATGTTTTGTTCGTATTGATTCGCATTTTCAGGATAAGCTGGATGACCAGGTTCGTAAAGGTATCTGGAATTTATAGCCAATTCCTTTCTTTTGAAATCTATTACTTCTTGGCTATCAACGGCATATGCAAATGCTTTTCGAACTTTTACATCCTGTAATGGCCCCTCCATTTTATGGTTGAACTTTATATTTACAGCTCCTGGATGATGGTATGCCTTTGATTTAATGTTTTCCTCTCCTTTTAAGTCTTGATAGTGTGTTGTATCAATGGGATGAACAGCATGTATATTTCCTGCTCTCAAATCAGTTACCGCAGAAGATTGGTCGTCATAAAAGTGTAGAATTAGTTTCTCTGCATTCACATCTAATCTATAGTCTTCAAATTTTTCCAAAACAATTTGATCGCCAGGTGAGTACTCCTTAAACTTAAAAGGCCCACTGCCTATGAGTTCATCTTGATAATTCTCGTATCCGTTTTCAACTATGTAGTCTTTTGGAATGACAGAAAAATCTTGTACAAATTCCCCTTCTAGTAATTCTGCGTATACTTCGTCCATTTGTATTTCTAATGTGTAATCATCGGTTGCCTCTACAGAGGAGATTTCGGTTGTATGCATTTTCATAACTGACTCAGGTACCCCTGTTACGCCATGTTTTTCTTCAGCTTTACCCATTATAGCGTGGAAGGTAAATGCAACATCTTCTGCTGTTAACTCCTCACCATTATGGAATTGGATCCCTTCTTTTATCTCAAAAGTGTACGTTAGACCGTCCTCGCTCACTTCGTAACTTTCTGCCACAGCCCTGCCTTCAGTATTGGGTTGTCCATCGGGATAATTCTGGACCAATGGATCAAATATTTGAAGATTAGTAAATCGTCCATAGTCTCCTGTAGTGCCAATA
>JAGXLF010000109.1 GCA_018334835.1 Thermoplasmatota archaeon
TAGCCATCTTTTCAAAAACGAGATCGTAAGGTCTTTCTACATATCTTATCTCCTTATCCGTCACACCGAAAGATTTGAGTTTTTCCATGGTCGGTTCAAGGATTTTGTCTTCTCGACTCCATCCCATATGATCGAGAAATATATTCGGTTCTTCATCTATCATGACAGCTACTTTATCACTTCCATCCTTTATACCCATCTTATCAATAGCGTCCTTTATCTGCCATTCGGCTGAGGCCCACAGGAGTGTCTCCATCTCCAGGTCGTCTGCTCTGTTAGTTTTATGTTCGAAAGTTTTTTCCGCTTTCTGGTGACCCCACTCAAGATGCTGTTTTCCTATGACTTTCGACTGATCGAAAAGCTGAAGAAAAACGTCCTTTTCTTTCCTGTAATATTCGACCTTATCGAACACTTCTGTAGAATCTGCCGGTTCTTCTAGTAACGCTCCCACAACGTACATCAAGAATCCTCCTTCGCTATTTTGATTTCAATGCTTTCTTCTTCCCCGTCAATACCTTTTAGAGAACCGAGCATGCCCCTAACGGTTTTTTCTATAAGGTTGGCTGGAAAATCACCTAAAGGTACTCTTTTTCCATCCACGAACAGCTTTACGCTTTTAAAGGCTTTTTTCACCTTACAATCTTCGATCCTTTTCTTTCCCTCGTAGATCGATTCTGTCATCTCATCACAGTTCTCAAATCCGCAGTCACCACAATCCAGTCCAGGAAGTTGTTCATAGATTCGAACCCACTCTTCTATCGAGTTAACTATCTCCTCAAGGTTATTCTCATACTCGATAAAAGTACCTTCTCGATTTTCTCTATCGACATCTATCTTTGGTAATTTTCCTTTTTTCATACCCTCTACTAGCAAGATATCGTAATCACCAAAATGATCGATCAGTGAAATGATCTCATCTAAACTTAGACTTTTTTTAATCAAAAAGTCGGTTTCATCCGGAGTTGAGAAAACCACCAGCTCAGAACCGGCTTTCGAGTGCCTCCAGGTGTCTTTTCCCTCAGAATCGATACTGAAATCGCCTCTAGTGTGTTTTACAGAGGCTACACTATAATCCCTTTCTTTCAATCTACTGATCAAACTGCAGATAAGATTGGTCTTTCCCGATTCGGATCTCCCGACAACTCCGAACTTGGGGATGTTTTTTCTCATAATATCAGAGTCAATCCTTTCGGATCTTTAATTTCTCTTCAACCTTGTCTAAGTCGACAGCAGTATCTACACACCCTTCTTTCTTTAAAGGGATCCCCTGGACGGGGACATCGAATACGTGAGCGGCCTCAAATCCTTCGACCAGTTCGGAGTGACAAGCGACCGCGATGACGGCCCTATAGTTTTTTTCTTTTAAAAGCTTCTTAGCCATGCTAGAGCCCGGGATCGTGTAAAATGCCCCATAACCCAGTTCATCGGCTATGGATATTAAATCATCGATATCACATTTGCCGCAGCGATTGCATTCATGACCCCATTCCCCCAATTCAGATTCACATTCCTCGGGATGTCTCAAACATTGGGGCACCATCACCATCCTATCTTCAAAATCGACTCTAGAGACCTTATCGCTCATAGCATTGTTCTTTATCTGAACATACACCCTATCGTAGGTTTCCTCGTCTATATCCATCTTGTAGAGGAAGGTCTTTAATACTCCTTTCTGTGAAAAATCCAGCCCTGAACTCATGGCTTTAGAGATGATTTCTTTCATGTATAGATTAACTAAGAAAAAAGGTACAATATAACTTATTTGGTAAGGATCCTGACCGTGTCTCCTTCCGCTAACTCGTGATCCATCCCGACTTTCTGCTTTGGGAATTTTGCCGTAGGACCCCAAACTCTCGCGTATCTGAAATTTTCGACAAAGCTGCTGTGCAGTTTTTTACAGACGTCCTTTACAGTACTTCCTCTCTTCAACACCATAGGTTCATCGTCTGCCTTCTCTCCCTGAGGTCTCAAAAATATCCTTATGAAGTCCAATTCATCGAAGATCCTCTGCTTTACCTCTTGGACCCCGTCACCTTTTTCTGCAGAGATGAATAATGGACTATAATCTTGAAGTTCATCGGCTAGACTATTCTTCTTTTCTTCATCTATCAAGTCTATCTTGTTTATTATCGGGAAACCCGGGAGATAAACTCTATTTTTGCTCAAAAAGTCAACGAGTTCTTGATCATCGATATTGCTTCTTATCACAACGTTGGCATTGACGTAGCCGAACTCTCTTAGTATGTCCATTATCGTTTCCTTTCGAATGTTTTCCAATTCTACCGTAGTGTTTATCTTGATACCTTCCTTGTCTTTTTCCTCTATCTTGATATCAGGCGGTTCCTGATTGATCCTTATCCCGTGGGAGTGCAGCTCTTCGATTATCTTTGAGATATCACTTCTATAGATATCTCCTATCATGATTATGAGATCGACGTTTCTGATGACAGAGAGGATCTCCCTGCCTCTTCCCTTTCCCTCAGAGGCGCCTTCGACAAGGCCGGGCAGGTCTAGGAGTTGTATCTCCGCACCATTGTGTTCCATGATGCCAGGGATGACGTCAAGAGTCGTAAAGTGATAACTAGCCACTTCGCTTTCCGCATTGGTTAATTTGTTGAGGATAGTGCTTTTTCCAACGCTAGGAAGACCGACAAGAGCTACCGTCGCATCTCCCTCCTTTCTTATATCGTAGCCTCCTCCTCCCTCCGATTTCCCCTTTTCCCTCTTCTCCTTCTTCTCTTTCAACTTGGCTATCTTCGCTTTCAAGCGGCCTATATGCTGTTCCGTCGATTTGTTGTAGGGCGTTTCTCTGATCTCCTCTTCGATTTTCTTTATCTGCTCTTCTATATCAGATGTCATCTCTCATGGCACCATTCATCGTAGGCCAATAAAAAACTATCGTAGGCGAAGCTTATCACGTTCTCGACCTTTATAGAGTGTTAAAGCAGAAAACCCCACGGCTCTGCCGTGGGGATGAATGCCACTTTCACTCCCCCCTCCCTAATGGATACTTAAATACTCGGAGCTATATGTTCTAGGTAGAGGTTCCAGACACGGGCTCTTGGAATCTACTGGAATTTGCAAGCAAATTCCATCGATATGAGGAATTCATTTGAATTCCTCAGTAAGTCTCGGGAAGACCGCTTTTGCAGGCAGGGGCCGATCATGAATT
>JAGXLF010000047.1 GCA_018334835.1 Thermoplasmatota archaeon
GGCGGAGAGATACGATAAAGGAAAAGACGAGATATTGTTCACCTGCGGTACCCAAGAGGCTAATTTTCTCATTTTTTTGTCATTGATGGATGAGAGTGAACACGCGGTTGTAGTCACACCTACTTATCAGGCGCTACATTCAGTACCGAAAGCTTTTGGCAGTGTTACAAAAGTCTCTCTATCTCCACCGGATTGGAAGCTCTCCGTTGAAAAGGTCAGAAAAGCTGTGAAGAGGGAAACAAAATTGATCGTATTGAACAATCCTAACAATCCTACAGGAAGGTATCATCCGCTGAAGAAGATGAAAGCGATAGCAGACATCGCTGAAGAATATGATGCCTATTTTCTCTGCGATGAAGTGTACAGGATGCTCGTTGATCATCCTATATCGCCTGTTGCCAAGATAAGCGATAGGGGGATAAGTACGGCGAGTCTGACCAAAGCTTATGGCCTTGCTGGAGCAAGGTTCGGATGGATAGCCGGTCCGGAAGAAGTGATAAAGAGAGCATGGAAGTGGAAGGATTATACCACGATATCTACCACCAAAGTAGGTCAGCATATCGCGAAACAGGCTTTAGGTGAATTAGAGAGTCAGATACTTTCTATTAATAGAGAATTGGCCCGAAAAAATAGGGAGATAGTTCAAGATTTCGTAGATAAGCACGATCTGAACTGGTACAGACCTGTAGGTGTAAATGGTTTTATCACAGTTCCAGAGCATTTTGATGGGTCCGTAGACTTCTGTCGGGGCCTGGTTGAAGAACAGAGTGTTGTTCTTGCTCCCGGTAAGCTCTTCGGCTATGATGACTACTTCAGGATAGGGTTCGGTTTGGAAACTTCTGAACTGAAAGAAGGGCTTTCCAGAGTAGATGAATATATTATGGGGTGATCGGCCGTACAGTTAAATTCAAAAAATATATATAGATTAATGCCTTTATTGACTGACTGTCAGTCAGGAGGCAACTATGAAACAAAAAGAAGGCCTATTGAATTATTTTCCCTCTGCGGTCAGTGGCAACCCTAAGAAGATAATCGTTTTGATCGTCATATTCACCCTTATCATGGGCTATTTTGCTTCTCAGATGAATATGGAGACTAGGGAAGAATCTTTTGAACCCGAAACCGAAAAGGGTAAATGGTTGAGCGAGATCCAGGAAGATTTCGGAAGGACAGGTGAAGCTGTCCAGGTAGCCTTTGTGGCGGATGACGGTGACGTGTTCACCAACGAAACTATGCTTGACATGTTGCGGATCAAACAAGCGGTACTTGAAAATGAAAAGATTAATCAAACCTTGATGTTCACGGATGAGATACCCGACGGGATGAACACGCTGGCGGATACCGTGATTACCGCCAATGTGACTTTGGAGCTCGAAGAGATACTGATAGAGCAGTCCTTACAGTTATCTAACATGTCCAACTCGATGGAAAATCAGAGTGCTATGTATTCGAGCCGGTATTCTTCTTTAGATAATGTCTCTAAATTGGTTTACTCTAATCACTCCGTCATAGTAGAAAATGCCACCACGCAATTAATATCGATGGCTAACATAAATTCTAATCCCCAAAGTTGGGCCGTCGTAGGGGAATATGGAAGTGAATTTAAGAACCTAACTCAGGTTATGGGATATGAGTTATCTAACCCGAATAAGATCACTAACTCAAGTGAGATTTATGGCCTTTCAGAAGAATTGATTGATAAATTAAAAGAGGATATTTCCCCATCTGAAATGGCTCAAGAGCATTTTATAGGACTCCTCGATGGTATGAAGAACAATGTCATAATTACTGCGGATAATGATCTTTATTATGAATACCAATACAACCTACTTAGTTTCCTGCGGTTCATCGAGATAAGCGAATATCTAGATCACTTAGAGACGGATTTTACCTTTCAGACTAAAACACCTTCCTTAGATATGTCGTTAGAAGAGAAAAAAGAAAAACTAGGGAACATGACCGATCAAGATATTAAGAAGACAGTAAAAGATACTATCAACCACGACCCTGAGCCACTTAAAGAGAGTATAAACGAAACGAAAAACAACTTAGATGAGATAGCGAATAACAGTGAGGAGGCAGTGGAAACGCTGGAGAAGACGAATGAGACACTTTCTAAGTTGATGGCCCATTATGAAGAAAATCAGACTGAAGTTCTTAACTCCCTTAGCAAATATCAGATATCCGTCTTGGAAAACAAAACGATAATTGAAGAATTACAGCCGATGTTCGAGTCAATAAGAGGTGGGATAAATTCCGCAAGATTTCTTCCTAATCTGATAGAACAGTTGGGTGGAGCCATAACCAGAACGGTCAGCCGTGACTTCCAGAGAGTAGATGTTAGAGCGAAAAGCACTATATCTCTCGTACAGATGAATTCTTCAATCGAACGTGATCTCAGAAGAGAAGCTCAAAAAGAGATAATAACCCTCAGTGAAGACAATACCTTTAACTCAACTCCTAAAGTCTTCGCCCAGCAGGTGATGATGGAAGAGATAGAAGATAGCTCTAATAGAAGCATGAACACTTTGTTGCCCATCGCTTTCATCTTCGTTGTAATCGTACTCTTCATAGTTTACCGCACAGCTATCGAGACAGTTTTGAGCTTACTTTCACTCGTATTCGCGATAATTTGGACATTCGGTTTTGGAGTTTTACTCGGATACGAGTTCAATCCTATGATAATCGCGGTTCCTATTTTGATAACAGGTCTGGTAATAGACTACGGTATACACATGGTCATGCGTTATAGAGAGGAGAAGGAAAAAGGCAGAGGAAACGCAATCTCCACCCGGACGGCTATATCTACAGTGGGTGGAGCGTTGTTGTTAACAACCCTGACAACTGCCATAGGCTTCTCGTCCAACACATTCAGCAACCTCACCGCAATGGTTCAATTTGGCGTTCTAGCTGCAGTAGGGATCACATCGAGCTTCGTCTTGATGGTCGCTTTCCTTCCCTCCGTTATACAGTTGGTAGAGAATCGGAGAGATAAAAGAGATGCCGAGAACGACACCACATCACCAAAAGGGATTGTAAGAAAGGAAAAGGGTCTGATAAGTTCTATATTATCTAAATCAACCGATGCATCAGATAGACATCCATGGATAGTTCTTTTCGTTGTGGTATTGATCACGCTCTCTGGTTTTTACGGCCTTATCAATATAGATACGACATTCGAGATGAGGGATTTTCTACCTGAAGATAGTTCTCAGAGTGAAAATATAAAATATATGGAAGACAACTTCAATATCAGCACTTCTTACGTCTACATCATGAGTGAGGGTGATCTCACAGATCCCAAGTACCTTAAGGCGGTGGATAGAACCATCCAGAATGCTAAGAACAGCGAGATGGTTAGAGTAGAAGAGGGAGTTACGTCTCCGATAACCGTATTGAGAGACTATGGTATGGCAGTCGAAGAAAGTATGAATTATGATCCCGATATAGTGGAAAATTTCACGGCAAGCAATATACCCGAAAATATTGGGGGATGGGAAGATGTAGACGAGAGTGACATATCTAAGAAGGATGTATCACAGCTCTATGATCTCCTATATGAAAAGAATGTCAGCAGAAGAGCTATCAGTAATGTTTTATATAGAGATGATGAAGGATCTTACAACAAGGCAATTATAAGACTTAGAGAGAATAATGAAAAGATAACCGAGAATCTTGACAATGCAAAGGTGATGGATGAAGAACTTTATGATGCTTCTGAGCCTTTGAGAGACGAGGGCTATTCTACCAAGATCACCAGTGGAAGTATAATGGGCCAGGAGACTACTGAGGAACTCACGAATACGCAAAGAAACTCCCTTATTGCTACAATAATCATCGTTGCTATTCTATTGACATTGGTGTTCTACTATATCCACGGTTCGAGGGTCCTAGGTGTTTTAACCACCCTGCCGGTCGCTTTGGTCACCATCTGGATAATCGGTACTATGTACCTTATGGGTGTTTCATTGAATGTCATGACCGTAAGTATCACCGCCCTGACAGTAGGTATGGGTATAGACTACAGTATACATATCACCCATAGATTCACCGAAGAGAAAGCAGAGGAGGACAATCTCTTCGATGCGATGCATGATACTGTGCAGAACACAGGAGCGGCTCTGTTCGGTTCCGCCGCTACGACCGTCGGAGCATTCGCTATCCTCTCGACATCCACGATACTGCCGCTTGCACAATTTGGATATATCACTGCTTTAGCGATCACCTACAGTTTCTTGGTTGCAGTTTTCGTACTCCCATCTATTTTGATGGTTTGGGCGAAGTGCTGCAAGGATGATAAAAGAAAGGATCTGCCCGTATTGAAGAAAAAACGTTGATTTATAGAGGCGGTTCGAGATGAGAAAAAACCCAGAGGATAGGAAAAAAGAAATCATCGATGTAGCTGAGAGCTTTTTCTCTGAAAAGGGATATCAAGAGACCTCTGTGGACGAGATATGTGACGAACTCGGAGTGGCTCATGGGCTCTTCTATTACTATTTCGATTCAAAAGAAGATGTGATCGAAGCTATAATCGAAAGGATGATCGGCGAACTGGAGAGAAGGTTCGAAGAGATAGTTGAAGATGAGGGGATGGATGCTGAAGAAAAATTCAAGAAAGCCTTGAGTCTATCATTTCAGAGGAAGAAAAAGAGATCTTATCTCGCCTCTTACTTTTCTAGAAAAGATTCTCCCCGGGTGTATTATAGTTTCTTCGACCAGGTGGTTGAAATGCTCACTCCATTTCTGACTGAAATCGTCGAGCAGGGTATGGACGAAGGCGTTTTTCACACAAAATATCCAGAACAGACAGTGCGTTTCTGGTTGAATGGTAGGTTATTTTTGTTCAGTAAAGGCTATCCTGATGAAGACAGTTTTTTTGAGGATATGAAAGCAGAAGCCTTCATGCTGGAACGCTTACTGGAATTGGATAGGCCTTTTCTGACAGAATTCTATGACAGGTACGAGGATGAGATCAAAGAGTATTTCGAAAAGGCCAGGATGGATTGATGAGATGGAAAATGAAGTAGTCATGAAGATAAGAGGTCTAACAAAAAAGTACGGGGACGTTGTCGGAATCAAAGATCTTGATCTAGATGTTTACAAAGGCGAGATAATGGGCTTCCTAGGTCCTAATGGAGCAGGGAAGACAACGACAATAAGGACCTGCTTGGGTCTGCTGCAGAAGACATCTGGAGATGTGAAGATATTTGGATTAGACTCACATGAAGATTCGATAGAGATACGAAAGCGGACGGGTTATCTTCCTGGAGATTTCGGCATGTATCCTGATCTCAAGGTCAAATCGATCCTTAGATATCTGTTATCGCAGAGTGGAGTTTCCGATGAAAGCAAGATGAAGGGATTGGCGGAGAGATTGGAGCTGGATCTGAGTAGAAAGTACGGTAATCTTTCCAAAGGTAATAAGCAGAAAGTTGGATTAGTTCAAGCTTTCATGGCGGATCAGGACCTTATAATAATGGACGAACCGACTTCAGGTCTGGATCCATTGATGCAGCAGAAGTGTTACGAACTGCTTCGAGAGGAGAAAGAGAAAGGTAAGACGATATTCATGTCTTCTCACATACTGGCGGAGGTAGAGGAGGTCTGTGATCGTGTTGCTATAATCAGAAATGCTGAATTACAAGTGGTCGAGGAAATAGAATCACTAAAAGAAAAGATGGGTAAAAAGTTGGAGATCGAGTTCGAAAATTCTGTAGATCCGAGTATTTTTGCCATGGAAGGTGTCGAAGATTTCGAGATGGACGGTCGTAAAGCGACTATGATAGTCACGAGCAATTTAGATGAAGTGATCAAAAAGATCTCTAAACAAAATGTGATCAATATGTCGTTGGAGACATTCAGTCTGGAACAGTTGTTCTTGACTTATTATTCCGGCGGGGGCAAAGGGTGATGAAGATAGGAAAGACGATGTGGATGGAGCTAAAAAATCGATGGAAAGGTTTCCTCCTTTTTATATTGGTAGTGGTCCTTCTTGTGGGTGGATTCGTCCAAGCATATCCTTCGTTTAGTGAAGCTTTTGAAGATGAACTAGAAGGTTCTGAGAACATCGATATAGAAGTATTAGAAGACAGAAAGAATGTCACGGTCAAGTTATCCTGGAAAGAGATCGTGGATGCGGAAAATTACTCTATTCTAGTAAGTGAAAGTGCCAATATGATGGCACCTTTGGACAGGGTAGATGGTGTAGAAAACACGTCTCACAATTGTTCCTTAAAGTATGATGAAAAAGAGGGATTTCCCGAAAGATATTTCGCTGTCGTAGCTGTGATAGATGAAGACGAAAAAGAATTGGTTGGGATGGGGATGAACTTTGAAAGGACGTCCCCCTTCCAGGAAATCTGGGGGGTTGATTACGGAGATATACAAGGCTTCCTTTCCATCCTTTGGAGTACCTGGTGGATACTTTTGATCGGATTGTATATAGGTTACATCTCTGTGAATTTGATAACCAAGGATTACGAAGAGGAGAGGATGGACGTACTCTTGTCTAAACCTATATCGCGCAGGCAGTATCTTTTAGAAAAGTTCTCTATCGTCTCGCTTTATACCTTAGCGCTCTTGGTTTTAGTTGGTCTAGTTCTCGTCGCTTCTGCTTATTCCCTAGGTGAATTGAATTCAGTCTCTTCTTCAGCGTTGATGATCTCTTCGGTGTTGTCTTGGCCGGTCTTTCTAGTGGTAATCTCGATCTCAGTGTTGGCAGGGGTCTATCTCGAGAGTTCTAGGAAGGCGGTGGGAGTTTCGTTCATATTCATATTGATACAGTATGGGGTAAATATGGTGGGGGACTTGACGGAGGGCTTGGAGTATTTGAAGACGTATACTATCATAAATTACTGGAACTATGAAGCTGCGCTTTATGGAGAAGCTGTAAGTGCTTACGATGTGGGTTTTCTTTTGGTGTTGTCCGCGGTATTAATTGTCTCGGCGCTGGTGATATTTGATAGGAAGGATATACCTGTGTGAGGGGTTATGATGGATCTTAAGACTATGAGGATGGAGTTTCGCAAGGGCTGGAAAGGTTTCACTATATTCATATTTGTAGTTGTTCTAATAGTTGGAGGTATGGCTCAGCTCTATCCTGTAGTTAGCGAGACCTTTGAAGAGGAGGCTGGAGAATTAGATGGGGAAGAATCCCTCGAATTAGAGTTCTTAGAAGAAAAAAATGAATTCAATCTATCATGGGAGAAGGTTGAGGGTGCTAAGGAGTATATCGTTTTAGAGGACACTAAATCTCATATGGCTACCTCTTCGGATATCGGCAATACTACAGAGACTTATATGACGATACCGAGTGAAGATAACAGAGATGAGAGATACTTTGGTGTTGTAGCTGTAGTGGAGGTTGAGGATGAGGAGTCGCGTGTTCCTATCGGGATGGCTTCTACGGTAGAAAGAAAAACACCACTTGAGGAGATGATGGAGACGCCCTACTTTAGGATGTTCACTGCGGGAAGAGAAGATATGAGGATTGACGAGATAGAAGGGTACCTCTCCGTAGAGCTTTACAGCTGGTGGATACTTCTTGTCGGAGTATATCTCAGTTTTCTATCAGTGAAGAGTGTGACAGGTGATTACGAAGAGGGCAGGATGGATATTATTTTCTCAACACCTCTGTCGAGAAAGGAGTATCTATTGCAGAAGTTTTCCGCACTCGCCTTGTTCTCTCTAGCCCTTGTGGTACTGTCTGGATTGATACTCACTTTATCGGTGTACTCAGTGGGCGAGGGCTTCAGACTCAATCCGTTTCTGGTTTCGATAGTGATCTCCTGGCCCATGCTGCTCGTCATAATCGCAGTATCTATATTTCTTGCTGTGCTCTTCAAGAGTTCAAGGATGGCCGTAGGTGCGACCTTTGCTGTTATACTGGTTCAGTACGCACTCTTCATGGCAGGACATATGGTGGAAAGTTTGGAATCGGTCTTACCCTTCACTATCTCTTACTATTGGGACTATAACTCTGTCTTGCTGGACGGAGTTGTACATCTCTGGGATCTTGTATTACTTATCTTGGTTGCGTTTATACTATTCTTTGGGTCTCTAGTTTTGTTTGAAAATAGGGATATACCTGCTTAACTTGCCATTCAATAGGATACTACTCTTATATAAAACCCGGTGAGCTATTTAGTGGAGTCATAATTAATTCCAAATCACCCTAATGTTTTAATATTATTATCGACGTTCCTCTACATGGTCTATAAATCTTATTAGGTGTAAAGGATGGAGCGGAAAATGGGAATAATAAGTAAAAAAATAATATCTTTTGGAGTTTTAATTCTTCTTTTAATTTCTCTTTTTACTCTACCCATGTTTCTAGGGGAATCTCAAATGAGATATGAAGAGGGGACCTCTAGAATTACAAACTTTGATTCGGAACTTGAGGCAGATGTAATCCATCCTGGAGACGGAGCTGAAGATGTTAGGATCGAAGGTATGAACACGACCCTTGAAGTAAATATTACGCATCTAGAAGGAAAACAGATGAACGTCACGTTCTATAATGCAACAGACGATGTAGAGATAGGTAATGTGACATATGTTGAGGATGGTTTGCACAATGTGACCTGGGAAAACCTTGAGTACGGTACTGAATACATGTGGTACGTTAATGTAACTGAAGCAAATAATGAGGAAGAGAACTGGACAGAATCTAATGATTGGACATTCACGACAGAACATATACCTAATAAAGTAAGAGAGCCAATAAGGCCAGACAATGGTGCTACTGAAGTAATCGCAGACCCATTGCTGGAGGTCAATGTAAGTCATCCCGAAGGTGAAGATATGTGGGTGATCTTTTTTGGAGGGGAAAAAGACGAGAATAAAAACTACCTAGGGGAAAGGTTAGTCTCTGATGGAGGTACGGCTAGTCTTCTCTGGAGAGATCTCAACTATGATACTACTTATGAGTGGAATGTTACCGTAGAAGAAGATACTGAAGATCCGGATATAATTAAATCAGAGACCTGGAACTTCACTACTAAAAATTTTGAAGCACCAGCGGCTCCAGAATATCCAGAGGATAGCAAAGTGGGCTTGAGTATAGGCTCAATTAATGAGACAGAACTTCGAGTGGAAGTGGAACATCCTGAAAATAAGAGTATGAATGTTACATTTTGGAATTCTACAGGGGGTCATGCTTCCAAGATAGGTGTCGATACCGGTGTTAGTAGTGGTGAAGAAGCTAGCGTAGTTTGGGAGAATCTAAATTACGGTACTACCTATAAGTGGTATGTTGAAATTAAGGATGAAGTTGGAAGAACTAGAGAGTCGGATGAGTGGGAATTTGAGACTGAACATATCCCAAATAAGGTTAGGAACCCTATTCATCCCGCTCATACTGAGCAAAAATTGAATATAGGGCCAGAGAGGGAAACAGAACTTCGAGTAGAGGTAAACCATCCTGAAAATAAGGATATGAATGTTACATTTTGGAATTCCACAGGGGATCATGCTTCCAAAATAGGTGTCGATACCGGTGTTAGTAGTGGTGAAGAAGCTAGCGTAATTTGGGAGGATCTAAAATCTAGCACCACTTATGAGTGGTATGTCGAAGTTGAAGATGAGGATTATAACACAACATCGGAGAAATGGAAGTTTACCACAATAAGATTTACGGAACTAACTTTAAACATCGAGGGGGAAGGGACTGTTGAAGTAGATTGGGATGAAGAAAAACATGAAGTCGAAGCCGTTGAGACCCTTGAGATTGAAGCAGGTACCGATGTCCTCCTAACTATTGATCCATCCGAAGGCTGGTACTTTGCTGGATGGAGTGGAGACATTGTTTGTACTGAGCCAACTATCGAGATAACGATGGATGAAGATAGGGAGATAACAGCGACCTTTGAAATCAAAACCTATGGTCTTACTGTCAATATTGACGGAGAAGGCAAAGTAGAAGTCGAGGGTGAAGAATGGGGGGACGGAGATTCTAAAGTGTACGAAGAGGGAACTGACGTAACTCTCGAGGCAAACCCGGATGAAGGCTGGGTGTTTAGAGAATGGACAGGAGATCTTAAAAGTGATGAAAAAGAAATGACTATAACGATGGATGAAGATATGGAGATAACAGCGACCTTTGAAATCAAAACCTATAATCTTACTGTCAATATTGACGGAGAAGGCAAAGTAGAAGTCGAGGGTGAAGAATGGGGAGACGGAGATTCTAAACTGTACGAGGAGGGAACTGACGTAACTCTCGAGGCAACCCCGGATGAAGGCTGGGTGTTTAGAGAATGGACCGGTGATTACGAAGGTGATATTCGAGAGATAACGCTAACGATAGATGAAGACAAAGAACTCCATGCGGACTTTGCTGAATTGTTTAATTTAACGATAAATATCGAGGTGGAAGGTAGATTTAACGGAGATGATGTTGGCAGGGTAGAAGTGGAAATAGACGGTGAGGTAGTGGCGGAGGTAGAAGACGAATGGTCGGGAGAATTCATGGAGGGAACGGAAGTAAAACTTACAGCTTCAACGGAATACGGTAAATTCACAGAGTGGACAGGAGATTATGAGGGGGAGAAAAAGGAGATAACTATAAGGATGGATGAAGATAAGGAGATAACCGCAAACTTTTTTTTAAGCGTCAAAAGTAATATTCAGAAAACAATTCCTGGATTCAATTCCTCCTTACTGATTCTTGCGGTATTTTTTGCAGTAATAATATATCACAAAAAAATCAGGAATCGATAAATATAACCTCTTTTCTGGACCTAGAATATTTGAAAATTCTGATTTATCTAATTACTAGTACTTTTCGAGACATCTTTACTACTGTGAAGCTAAATTGAATATGTAAATAAATATGAAATTGCCTATTCAAAATTTAAGGAACGAAAATACTTTATAGATTCTTTCGTTATAATTAATAAGTTCAAAAGACCCTCTGATTAAAATAGCCTTATAATTGGGAATCTGCGAATGGAGTCATTGGGAAAAATATGAAATTAAGAAAATATCTGATAATGGGGATTGTGACCTTGATGTTGGTTGGTATTTGCAGTATTAGCTTAGGATCTCCTGAAATTACAGAGAGAACTAAAGACGTGGAAGGGCTCTCTGAGAGCAGTGATAATAACCAGTATAATCTCACTATAGAGGAGCCCGTAGGAAATGGTACAGTCAAGGTTGATGGTAAAGTGGTTGAATTGCCGTATAAAAAGAAATATTCTAATGGAAGCAAAGTTAATTTAACAGCGACTCCAGACGAAGATTGGGAATTCATGCATTGGGGAGGACCTAGTGCGGTTGGATTTGGAAAGAAAAGAAGAAACGAGAATATAACTATTGAAATTAATGAGGATAAGGAATTTCTTGTTTATTTTTTCAAAGTAGAGTATGTAGAAATCTATATGGAAGAGAATGATTCAACTACTGTAGATAAGATAAATATAACAGCTGGTGATGAGATTAACTTCACTGCCCAGGCTTTTGGAAGGGCTTACAATCTATCTAATTATAGTATAGAAGACATATATACAGATTTCACGTGGGAGAACACCACGGCTGAAGGTCTGTTCGATAACACAACAGCAGGAGATTACGA
>JAGXLF010000110.1 GCA_018334835.1 Thermoplasmatota archaeon
GTCTTTACTAGGTCCTCTAAATCGTCTTTTATAGTGGTATATTTCTTTTCATAGTGTGAAACATCGACCGTTCTTGTTCCTTCTTCCGGGGAAACCGCACCAATCCCTACGTATCTTGAAACATCGTATTTTTCCCAATCTTTAAGGTGAAAAGGTGTTGGAGGAACGAAGTTATATCCTGTCACATATAAATCTCTAAATTTTTTAGTAGATGCATGCATATAATTAATCAAGCCCTCCTCATCCATCTTCTTTAAGGCATCTTCGTATACTCTTGGATCATCATTACCCATTATCACAAATATATCTAAACTCTCAACTGATTTTTTTGTCTCTTTTATCTCCTCAGAGAGAAAACTCTTCAAAAATTCTTCTCCGTCACTGTTCGCTTTCAGAGAGGAAGGCAAAATATCTCCTCCAATGAAAAGCCCTTCCGGACGTTCTTCCTTGACGACTTCGAACAGCTTCTTGTACTTTGTCTTATCTCCATGAACATCCGACGTGAAGATACATTTCAGAATTAACACCTATTTAACCTGTAAATTGATAACTGTTACTTTTAATTTATCACCTTCTGTGTAGATATTATTATCTGGATTTAAAACTTTAGATCAAAGCCGAAATCATAGTATGCAACCTGGGTAAATAACAGACTCATTTTTCCCGAATCATTCTACGAAATACTTAAATTAGTAATTATGATTCTCTAATCCCTGTTTACAAAAAAGAGTAAATGGGAAAAATCCAAAGGAGAATAAATTTATGTCTTTAGATAAGGTATATGAAGAAGTCGTAGATAGGAATCCAGGTGAAGAGGAGTTCCATCAGGCCGTGAAGGAAGTTTTGGAATCGATAGAACCGGCAATGGAAAAACACCCCGAGTTCGCCGATGCTAAAATAGTGGAAAGATTGGTAGAACCCGAAAGACAGATAATATTTCGGGTACCGTGGAAGGACGACGATGGCGAGGTTCACGTGAATAGGGGCTTTCGAGTTCAATTCAACAGTGCTATCGGGCCTTACAAAGGCGGTATCAGGTTCCATCCCTCTGTATATATCGGCATAATCAAATTCCTTGGATTCGAACAGATATTCAAAAACTCCCTGACCGGATTAGCGATGGGCGGCGGAAAAGGCGGATCAGATTTTGATCCTAAAGGAAAATCCGACGACGAGATCATGCGCTTTTGCAAGAGCTTCATGAACGAACTGTATAGACATATCGGGCCTGATACAGATGTGCCTGCAGGAGACATCGGTGTTGGTGGTAGAGAAATTGGATATATGTATGGTCAATACAAGAAGTTAAAGAATAGATTTGAAGGTGTATTTACCGGGAAGTCCCCTGAGTGGGGCGGTTCACTTGTGAGGCCAGAGGCAACAGGTTATGGATTGGTTTATATCACTCAAGAGATGCTCAACCACGCTAACGAAGACTTAAAAGGCAAAGAAGTGCTGATATCTGGATCTGGAAACGTTGCCCAGTATGCCTTAGAGAAGTGTAACGAGTTAGGCGCTAAAGTCGTCACGCTATCCGATTCCGACGGCGTCATCTATGATCCTGAAGGTATCGACGGTGAAAAGAAAGACTACGTATTTAAGCTGAAGCAGGAGAGAAGAGGAAGGATTAGAGAGTATGCAGAGGAATATGATGTAGAATACGTCGAAGGTGGAAATCCTTGGGGATTCAATGCTGATATAGCTCTACCTTCAGCTACACAAAATGAAATAGAACAGGAGGATGCTGAGAAACTCGCAGCAAACGATGTTATAGCGCTCGGTGAAGGAGCTAACATGCCCTCGACACCAGGTGCTATGAAGGTTTACAAAGAGAACGATATATTGGTGGCACCCGCTAAAGCAGCGAATGCAGGTGGTGTCTCGGTCAGTGGTCTAGAGATGGCCCAAAATTCACAGAGAGAGAGCTGGAGTTTTGAGAAAGTAGATAACCGCCTTCAAGAAATCATGCAGAACATACATGAGACCTGTTATGAGACATCGAAAAAATATGGAGACGAAGGCAACCTGATGCTGGGGGCAAATATAGCGGGATTCGTCAAGGTAGCAAAAGCGATGTTGGATCAAGGTTTGGTCTAAATAGAGGACAAAAACAAAAACCTTTTTTATTTTATTATAATTCAACTTTGAATTTAAACAGTGTTGACTTTTTTTAGATGCCTGATGAAATACTGATTCTCGCTTTTTTTGAAAATCTCAAATCTTCTCATCTGAATAGACATTTCCTCATTATCGTTGCCTTTCATCTGACTCTCAACCGGATCTTATGTTTGCTCATCTGTATCTCAGCTGTGAGGTCCGAGGCCTCCATATAGCCTTCCAAAAATAGTTTGATATATTCTCCCATCTCTGGGATTATAGGGATTATAGTAAAATTATCATCTGATTCTACTATTAATCTGTATAGATTTGTTTTTTCTAATCGCTTTAAACATTTTATGGGTGCAGCTATCCCTTTCTCGCAGTAACTTGAATAGAAGTCACCACCAATTTCTCTTAATTCCTCTCTCAGATCTTCTGAAGGTTCCTCTATCTCCTGTAAAAAAGCTTGAAATATACCTATATCGAACAAAAGATTATCTGGTCTCATTCTGAGATCAAGAGTAGTTTCCAATTCTTCTGGTGTGAGCTCACCTTTTTTAAGGACCACTTCGAGATACTCTAAAGCTCTGCGAACCACTTCTGACTTCGAAGTGCGGAGTTTTGATTCTATATCATCTAATCTCCTCAAACTTTCCGGGTCTAAGTTGACTGTCACCCTCTCGTTTCTTTTCTTTTTTTCTGATGACACAGAAATCACGTCCTATATATTTCGAGAAAAGGTTCCTATATATTCTTTTCCTTTAATTAGGAAAATTTAGGCATATTTAATCTATATTTAATCTTTCTATGGCGACCTAGACATTCGAAGTATAATGTCTTAATATTGATGAGAAATAACATACTCATATAAGGCAGAGAAATAGGTTTGTAGTAAATGGGAAAAGAAAAATGACTTTTTCTTTATTTTTCTAGATACTTCATTATGTTCTGGGCTGCTCTTCTACCGTCTCCCATGGCTAAGATCACGGTAGCGGCTCCGGATACCGCGTCGCCCCCTGCGA
>JAGXLF010000048.1 GCA_018334835.1 Thermoplasmatota archaeon
ATGGGATGGAGTCGAGAAGACAAAATCCTTGAACCGACCATGGAAAAACTCAAATCTTTCGGTGTGACGGATAAGGAGATAAGATATGTAGAAAGACCTTACGATCTCGTTTTTGAAAAGATGGCTACATCTATTTTATAGAAAAATAAGAGAAAGAAAGGTGTTCAATCCTCGACCTCTTCGAACCTGTCCTCTAGTTCATCCATCACACTGGGAAGTGTGGTGTACTCCATCTCCTCTAATGGTAGTCTGTGAGGTTCGAAGGGACCGTGCCTTCTCATGTAATCGGCCACGTTTGCGGATTCCTCTCGAACCGTATCGAAAGCAGGATCATCGAATAGATCTGCAGGTTGATCGAATCCTCCGTCTTTTAACTGAGTACCTAAAGCCATGACCCTGGGAGGTCCATCAAATCTAGTACACTGTGAATCTTTCTCCGCCACCGGCATTATCGGGCCGTTATGACTGCCTCTCATCCATCCAGAAACTAAATATGGATGAGCGAAAGGTTCTAAAACTTCTCCGAGAGCTGGAAGTCCGGACTGGGATCTCACTACAGCTACAGGATCGTCTTTACCTACATATTCCCCCGCGACCTGATACAGTTTTTCGGTACTGACGGCCGCCACCGGTTCGTCTGCCGGTAGTTTGCTCTCTTCCTTTGGGTAGACCTTCTTGATGACGAAACGGCCTTTAGCTCCCAAGAGAGCGAGCATATCGTAAATTTCTTCTGGAGTCTCCATCATTATCTTTTTGTCCTTTTTGATATCCCATATCTCGAACCTGAAACCGATATGGAGTGAAGGATCGATGACCAGACCCGCTGTATTGAAAGGATCCGCGAACATCTTAAATATCGGATAGTTGAAAGCTCCTGGTTCCGTCTTATCCATGAGGAATGCAACAACAGGCTCAGCTTTCCTTGCCGTGAATTCCATCTCGGCTATACCGGGGCCCATACCTCTGATATTTCCAGAGAAAGCATCGGATAAGATGTCCTGTCCTGCCCCGTAGAGCCCTAGTTCCTTCGCCTTCTCAGTTGCTTCTTGAAAAGTATCCCAAGCGAGCGAATGTATCTTTTCAGAATCCTCACCCTCTCTATGTGTCATCAGTAACTCAAGGTCGTCTCCACAGTGTGTCACGTAGTGGTCTTCAAGCACATCTGAATCCGCCAATTCTTTTTCCGCCACATCCATCAGGTCGTCGTGTACCCTGGAATGACCGGGATATCCGCCGACATCGGCTTTTATTATACTAAACGTTATTTTGCTCATACCTTACACCTCATTTTCCTCTATAAGGGCCTTAAATAAAAGATTATCGATTTAGGAATACCAAAAATGAAAAGATTTTAAGGGAAAAGCGAGATTCTCATAACATGGTCTCGAACTTCATCGAAGATTACTCTTTCGGCAAGATCGTCATCAAAGGAGAACTTTACAGCGATGATGTTATACTTCTCGGAAAGAAGGTCATAGATGGATGGTGGAGGAAAAGAGGCCATAGGGTCGCAAAAGGAGATCTTACGAAAATTATAGAATATGATCCAGATGTCCTGATAATAGGAACTGGAAATTCAGGTCGCATGAAAGTACCTTCTGAGCTTCCGAAAAAGTTAGAATTTGAAGTAGAATCATATCCAACTGGAAAGGCCTGTGACAGATACAATAAGTTGCTCCAGAGCGACAAGAAGATCGCAGGAGGTTTCCATCTGACATGTTGAAGATAGAGAATACAGACTTTGGAGAAATCACTGTAAATGGTCAAACTTATGATCACGATATAGTCGTCTTTCAAAACAAGATCATCGAAAGAAAGAAATGGATAACGAAGGAGAAACACGGAACTAGCCACAAATTCACGAGAGATGAGATGGAAGAGTACATCAAAAATGAAGCGGCTCAAAAAATAGATAAAGTTGTGGTAGGAACTGGCCAGTATGAGAAATTGAACTTACTCCCTGAGACAAAAAAATATCTTGAAAAGAAGGATATAGAATCCGAGCTGAAAAAGACTAGTGATCTTGTAGGCGAACAGATAGGTGAAGAAAGAGCGATGTTGATAATACACGTTACTTGCTGAAAGATTCAACCTTCACCAACGATCAGATCATTCCATATTCTTCTACGCCCTCTTCGACTTCATTTAGGAACTTCTCTGTACCTTCAGGAGGTTCGGTCATCAGGCTAACGCTGACGAATATAACGATAGTTATCAACAATCCCCAAAAAGAAGGCCACCAGCCGAGTGGATAGTACGCTTCTCCTGCTATGTACATTGAAGCGGTGATCACACCGCCGATGGCCATGCTAGAGAGGGCGCCTTCAGTCGTGGATCTTTTCCAGAAAAACGACCCTATGATCGTTGGAGCCATTACCAACAATCCGCCTGAAGCCATGCTTGAAAGAACGGCTATCATGTCCAATCTCAGATTCGCGAACACTATACAGCTTAGGAGTATAACTATGATTATTATCTTGCCAGAAAACACTTCTAATTTTTCTGAGATGGACGGTTTCACTTTTTTTACTAGATCTCTAGAACCGAGTGAACTTAAAGTCAGAGTTATAGAACTTAAAGTTGAAGTAGCAGCGGCGAATATGCTCACAAAAACCACCAAAGCCAAGATTACTGGTACGTTTCCAAGGAGTACAGGCATCGCAGTATCGGAAGGGGCTTCAGCTCCTAGAAGACCGGTCCCAGCTATAGAGAGCCCCAATAATGTGGTGATCACCGTATAGATCAACGCAAATATAGAAAAATAGATTATCATCTGTTTTATGCTCTTAACTGAATCAGAGACGAACATCCTTTGTGATACCTGAGGATTTGTGAGAGCGAAAAAAGCCCATGGTAGGGTCAAACCGATGAACACACGAAAATCCCAGTTGAGTTTAAGCAGTTGAGAGTGGTCTGTGGTAATCTCAGTAGCGAAACCGATCGGACCGCCGAAGAAATGGTAGAAGACGAATATAACTAGTATTATGCTTGCCCCTAACATGATAATAGCCTGAAATGCATCTGTCCAAGAGACCGATCTCATGCCTGCCCAGAATGCACTTATACCGCTGAAACCCGCCACTAGGAAAACACCGATAAGATATAAGCTAGATATCGTAACACCGAAAACTTCGAAAGAGTGGAGCGAGATAGAAGTCATGCCTTCTAGAAGGTATCCTACACCCATCATCTGAACCGAGGCATAGGGGATCAACATAGTCAGGCAGATAACTGATGAAACGATCCCGACCCATTTACTGTTGTATCTTTTAGCCATCAATTCAGGAGGTGTTATTATGTCATATTTTTTTCCAGCTACCCAAAATCGAGGTGCAAATATAATCAAAAGGAGGATAGTGAATATGATATATATCATCTCGAAGCCTACTGCCCCAACGCCTGTACTGTAAGTCAATCCAACCAGGCCGACCATCATGAACGCACTGAACGTTGTTGCGCTGTAAGTCATCCCAGAAATAAAACCGCTCAGTTTCCTATTCGCGAGGAAGAACTCGGGCATACCTTTTCCAAGGTACTTCCTAGCTTTATAGGCGATCACTACACCCAGCAAAAACCAGATCGCAAGCGCTATCGCTATGTAAACGAGATTCATCTTTTATCACCCCACCCCTTCAAATGAAGAAAACCTATCACTATCGTTATGACGGTCAAAAGAGTCCAATAAAGATAACTAGCCCAGAATCTCGCTATGTCTCCCAGTAGAGTAAAAGGCACACCTACGCTCAATACGGCCAAGATGACCGCGATCATTCCCAAAGTCCTTATTTTCACATGATCACAACCATCAAATACTCTTTTTAATGTTTAATGTTCCTAGAAAATCCTATAAACGATCATTCTACATCTAGACTTATATCTATAGATTCTATTTGGTGGGTCAACGCTCCCACAGATATCACATCGACTCCAGTCATCGCTACCTTTTCGATATTTTCAAGAGTGACCCCTCCTGAAGCTTCAGATATTGCATTATCTCCGATCAACTTGACGGATCTTTCCATATCTTCCGTATCCATATTATCCAGCATGATTATATCTGCGCCGGCCTCCAGGGCCTCTTCCACCTCGGAAAGTTCCTCGACTTCTACCTCTACCTTTATGGTATGTGGAACTTTTTCCTTTATGCTTTTGATCGCACCAGTAATCCCTTCTCCAGCGGCCATATGATTATCCTTTATAAGCACGGCGTCGTAGAGTCCCATCCGGTGGTTAAAGCCGCCCCCTACCCTGACAGCATATTTTTCAAGTATCCTCAAACCAGGTGTAGTCTTTCTTGTATCTACAACGGTAGCAGGATAATCCTCTACTTTGTCTACATACTCTCTCGTGTTCGTCGCTATGCCGGATAGTCGCTGTAGAAAATTGAGGGCGACCCTTTCACCTTCAAGTATTGCCTTGGTAGGACCTTTTACCTGGGCTATCTTATATCCTTCATCGAGTCTTTCGCCATCCTCCACCGATCTCATATATTTTATATCATCATCCAGGGTCAAAAATACCATTCCGGCAATATCCACGCCTGCTATCACACCTTCCTCTTTCATCCGTATATCCGCGGTGGCTCTACTGTCTTCAGATATCAGGTTTTCAGTGGTTATATCACCGGTCCCGATATCCTCCTTCAAAGCCCTCTCGACAATAATCTGGACCTTCTTCTCGTTATATGTCTGTATATCTTCATCGCTCATCTTATCTCTCCATGGGGTTGTTCTTTATTGAATAAGGTGTGCATATTGGAATATTTAGATTTACTCTCAGGATGATCATCCCTGAAGTGAGTACCCCTACTCTCCTCTCTTAGGAGGGCTGAACTGGCGATCAGTCTTCCCACAGTCAGCATGTTCTTCAACTCCAAAACGTCAAGGTCTTTCAAGTATATGTCCTCGACCTTTTTAATATCTTTCTCTAGACTATCTTTTAACTCCCTTAAGCCTCTCTCATTTCGACTTATACCTGCATTCTTTTCCATCTGCATTTTTATCTTTTCTCTTTTCTCCCCAACATCTATCCCCTTACCCTCAGGTTTTCTACCTTCTTCCACATTGAAATACATCTCATATGAAATATCAGAACCCGATCTTTTTCCCTCATCCCTCAAACCCTGATATATACGATGTCCAAAAACCAGTCCCTCCAGAAGAGAATTGCTGGCGAGCCTATTAGCTCCATGAACACCAGTACAAGCAACCTCACCACAGGAATAGAGCCCTTCCAGACTGGTTCGACCGTACAGGTCGGTCTTCACACCACCTATCATATAGTGGGCCGAAGGGATCACGGGGATGTATTCGGTGGTCATATTCATACCTATGTCCTTTAAAGTCCCATATATCTTGGGAAAACGTCCTTTTATGAATTGATCGTCGAGATGTGTCACATCCAGGTTGACATAGGGGTCGTCCTGCGCCTCTATCACCTCGACTATAGCCCTTGAGACGACATCCCGAGGTGCCAACTCGGCATCTTCATGATAATTTAGCATGAACCTCTGTCCCTCCTCATCCCTGAGAAAACCACCCTCTCCCCTTACACTCTCGGATATCAGGAAAGATTGTCCATCTGGGTTATAAAGCGCAGTTGGATGGAACTGGATGAACTCCATATCGGTTATATCGGCTCCGGCTCGATAGGCAACGGCGACACCGTCTCCGGTACTCACAGTCGGATTCGTTGTATTCTCATATACCTGACCACATCCACCACTGGCTAGAACTACGTTGGAAGACGAGATAACCAGCACCTTTCTAGCCTCAAGGTCCAAACACACTGCACCTTCCACCCTTTCACCATCGCTCATCAGGTCTATAAGAAACATCTTCTCATTGATGCTGATGTTCTGATCCTTCTTGACCGCTTCAGTCAGCGATTCACGTATCTCCTCTCCTGTAGCGTCTCCCCTAGCGTGCAGTATCCTCCTACGGCTGTGGGCGCCCTCTTTAGCCAGATCGAGATTCTCCTCAACATAGTCGAAATCGGTACCTAATTCTATGAGCTCTCGGACCCTATCTGGACCTTCCTTCACCATCAGCTCAACTGCCTCTTCATCACAGAAGTCAGCTCCGGCCTCGAGGGTGTCCTCCATGTGCAGTTCCCAAGAATCTCCTTTATCAAGTACTGCTGCTATACCTCCCTGTGCATACTGGGTACTACTCTCTTTTACCTCATTTTTAGTTATGACCTCGATCTCACCTAATCTGCTGAGATGCAGCGACGTGTAAAGTCCTGCGATACCACTCCCCACGACTAAAAAATCTGTCTCGATCCTCTTAGGTCCACTCATTCCCTATTTCCCTCTGCCCAGATCTACCATCTTCTGGAGCGGTCTTCTTGCCCTTTCAGCGATATCCTCTTCAACCTTGACCTTTGGACTGAGAGATTTCAGCGAATTCAAAACCTTTTCAGGAGTGATCTTTTTCATGTTCTGGCATGTAGGATTACCGGGAAAATAATATTCCTTATCAGGAACTTCTTTCTCCAATCTGTATCCCATCTCCTTTTCGGTGCCAATTATCATCTCGTCAGAAGCAGTTTTTTTAGCCCTCTCCAATATCCCTGCGGTCGATTCTACATAATCGGCAATGTCCACCACTTCAGGTCTGCATTCAGGATGAACAACGACTTCAGCCTCGGGATGTTCTTCCATAGACCGGCGGACTTCTTCAGGTAATATATTGTCGTGAGTCGCACAGTAACCTTCCCAAACCTCCACCTGCTTATCGTGCACAAATCTCTTGATATAATTGCCTAAATTTTTGTCTGGTAGGAAAAGAACTTTTTCGTTGTCTAAGCTCTTCACCACCTTTACGGCGTTAGAAGAAGTACAGCAGATGTCGGATTCCGCCTTGGTTTCAGCATTAGTGTTCACGTATGAAACTACAGCGGCTTCAGGATTTTTTTCCTTGTAGGACCGGAGATCTCCTATATCTACCATCTCCGCCATCGGGCATTCTGCTTTTAGGTCCGGCAGGATCACTCTTTTATCTGGATTCAAGATAGCTGCGGACTCTGCCATGAAATCTACACCACAGAACACTACGTTAGAAACTTCTAACTCATTCACCTTCTGAGCCAATCCAAAAGAGTCGCCGACAAAATCAGCTATATCTTGAATATCTCCCATTTGATAATTGTGTGCAACGATAACAATATCTTTTTCGCCTTTTAGTCTTTTAATTTCTCTTTGAGTGGACATGGATTTCCATTTAAAAGGTAGAAGAGGTATAATATAAATTTTGCTAATTATAATCCTAGTTCTGCTCTCACTTACCGGGGTAAAGATCTTCCTCTTATCCTTTTATCTTTTCCTTTTCGTTCAAACGATTTCACCGACTACCATTTTCACATCTCAGAACAGATCTTCTACAGCATTCATCTCTTCCTTTTTGACGAAGAACAATATCTTGTCTTCCTCCTTAAATTTTTCATTACCATGAGGAATTATGGTTTTATCGTTTCTTTTTATCGCCCCCACGATACTACCAGGAGGAAGTTTGCTCTTGGCCAATGTTTTACCTTTCACAGGTGAATCTTCCTCGACCATCATCTCTAAGATGTAAAGATCACCGCCGTGGATGGACGTCGCCTTCAGAGGATCAAGGTCTCTAGCGAGTCTTAGCATCGTTTTAGCGGTTTCCAACTCAGGAGAGGCAGCGAGGTCTATTCCTACAGTCTCGATGAGGGATTTTACACCGAGTTCTCTCACTATAGCTACGGTCTTTTCGACTCCATATACCTTTGCGAGAAGAGAGACCAAAACATTGTATTCTTCTGAATTTGTCGTAGTGGCAACAGTGTCCATTCTCAAGACTCCCTCTTCTATAAGCACCTGTTTGTTTCTAGCATCTGCAGTCAAGACCTCTACGTTTTTCAACTTTTCAGCTGCGATGCGACCTCTTCTCTCGGATTCATCGATGATCTTGACATTTACCCCTCGGTCCCTAAGTTTTTTAGCGATATTTATACCTACAGGCGTAGCTCCTATCACCATAACGTTTTCGACGGAACTTTTTCTTTTACCTAGAAGTTTCAACATCTTATTCTCTGCTTTTTTACCCTCTAAAAGGACCACCAAAGTGTCATCCTCTTCTATGGTGTCGTCTCCGTGGGGAACAAGAACTTCATTATCTCTGATTATCGCTCCTAGATTGACATCTTTTGGGAACTTGATATTTTTTATCTTCTTGTTTTTGATCCTTGAAACCGGTAAAACTTTGAACTCCACTATATTGAGCTTCCCTCCCAAAGATAAATTCTTATCTATAGCAGAAGGGACAGTGATTATATTAGCTATTTTTTTAGCGATCAGAAGTTCCGGTGACACTGCGAAATCAACGCCTATTTGGGTGAATTTTCGGGAAACAGGTCGAGAGATGTATTTCAAACCGTTTATCCTAGCGATGGTCTTGCACTCGGCGTATTTTGCCATGGAACAGGCTACAAGATTGGTTTCGTTATCGTTCGTTACCGCGAAAAAATAATCTGATCCCTTGATATCTAACGAGTTAAGAAGTTCTGGACTGGCTCCATTTCCCTGGACGACCTTTATATCAAGGGCTCTTGCTTTCCTACAAGCCTTCTTTGACTTATCTACGATGATCACATCGTGACCTTTTCTTCTTATGGACTCTGCAAGTTCCCGACCGACTTCACCTGCACCTACTATTATAACTTTCATCATCTCACCTTTTTATATTATCAGATCAATTTTGTGAGAAGTTTTTTATGTTCTCTTATGGATATCTCTTCTCCTTCCTCGACACCCAATTTTTCCACATCTAGAACCCTAAGTTTTATCTTATCTTCCTCGATTAGGTCATCGCCAAAGATCGTCACCAGGATATCTTTTTTATCTGAACTAACTACAACGAGATCACCACTAGTGAAGCTGAGTTTCTCTAAAAGAGTTTTGTTCACTCTGGCTCTACCTCCAGATTCGATCGGGCTCTTTTCGACCTCTAACATTTTAGCTTCTGTCATCTGATTACACATCTAATTATTTTATAGATATATATTTTCGGGAGGACCTTACATCATGAATGCTCATCGGATTAAATCCAAAATGGAGGGTCCTTTTCTCATATCTTCACCGAAGTCCTTTATTTTCAGATCTGTCATGCCGATATTTTTCTCGACAATCTGTACGGCTTTTTTTCTGTCACCCAAGTAATCGACGAGGCCGATCTTTTTTGCCTCTTTTCCGAGATATACCTTTCCATCGAACACCTCTGATCCTTCGTCTATATCCCTTCTCTTTTTTATCTGACTCTTGAAAAGAGCATTTATCTCCGATACCATCTTCTTCCGGTGTTCCTTTCCCTCCTCGCTGATCTCTGAGAAAGGCATTCCCTCGTCTTTGAACTTTCCTTCCGACTGGATATCGAACTTTATACCAAGCCTGTCCAAAAAATCGGAAAAATCAGGCCTTATTGATATGGTACCAACACCACCTACGCTCGAAAGCTTGTCCGCAACGATCACGTCACAGCTCGAAGCTAGCCAATAAGCCCCTGAAGCACACTGTTCCTCTATCAGAGCTACTTTAAACATATCCAACCTTTCTATAGTTCTTGTCAAACTTCTGCTCTTGTAAGGCGATCCCCCGGGTGAGTTGATCTGGAGGATCAAAGCTTTGTATCGAGACTTATTGGCTATCTTCTCTAGAAACTCTTCGGCCTGAGAGACCGAGGATGAACCGAATGAGCCTAGTAATCCACCAGGACCTTCCATTATAGGTCCTTCTATCGGTATTACAGCTATCTTATCTTTGAACCAATCGAATATCATATGCTAAAAAAGATTATTGGGGTTAATTAAAGTTTGACACCATCGAGATAAAGTGATCCTACAATTCACAGTTGAACTCGTCGCCCGATTTTTTGTAGTGGAATATCTCGCTATCAGCTTTGATTTCTTCCTTTACTAGGTCGTCGATCCATTCCTCGTTCCCGAAGGTGTGCATCGGTACAAAATATCGGGGATTTACCTCTTCTATCAACTCTATGGGACCGGCCCAGCTCGGAAGCCTCTCGTCCATATTTGAAAATGCGATATCGATATCTTCCTTTTTTAGTTCTCGCTTTATATCTTCGAAGACCCTAACGTGTTCTCGTACCTTCTCTTGATCCCATTCCGGCCAGTTCCACTTTGCTAGATCGCCTCCGTAGTATATGGTGTAGTCATATATTTCGAGCAGGAAAGCTACTCCCGCATCGTTGCTCTCAAAGGTAGTTACACTCAGATCTTCAATTTTATATCTACTGTCCGGTTCTACGCTCGTGAATGTTACACTGTCTGCTGGATCGGACACTCTAGAAACTATCCTCTCCTTAGAAACGTCGCTAGAAATCATAATATGTGTTTTAGCTGCAGGAGCAGCGAACTTGACCACTTCGGGCGAAAAATGGTCTCCATGGGCGTGAGAGATGAATACGTAAAGTTCTTTTCCCTTGACGATATTTTTTATCTTTTCATCGAGGGAAGTGTTCATACCTCTGCCCGGATAATCAAAAAGGAGAACGGTATCATCTGATCGGATGGTAAAACAGCTGTGATACCAGTAATTTATTTGGAACTTCATATCAATTCCACCCTTTTAAGGACTTGAATGTGTTATCATAAGAGACGTTGATTTATTTTTCCCTCCAAATATGGGAGAGGATAAAGCTAAACTGACTCTACTTTCGATAACCCCTTCACCTTAAGACAGGCAGGAGGCTCCTTCCTTCATGTGCAGGACTACATCCTTTCAGTCTCGAGGCATACCTGCCGAGAGAATAAGGGAATCAATTCCCTTCATCCTCGTTAGCACTGCGGAGGGATGGGGGGAATGCCACTTTCACTTACCCCCCCCCCTCCGATCAAACCTTAAATACAGAGAGGATGATGTTAGTATACTGTATCCGAGCAGCAGGCTGCACCATAAAAGGCACTCTCCTCAAAGGAGAGAAAACCGCTTCGGTTGCGTTACG
>JAGXLF010000049.1 GCA_018334835.1 Thermoplasmatota archaeon
TCGCTTTCTAACCCCTCTTTTTTCTCTTTTAACTTGGATATTTCTTCAAAATGTTCCTCCACATCTCCTTCCAATCCCTTTCTTTCCTCCTCCAGTTCCTTTATCTCTTCCTCCTTCTCGTTCATCTCTTCCTTTTTTTTCTCCAGCTCAGTCTTGTTTTCTTCGATCTCGGTCTCTATATTAGCAAGCTCTTCCTTTCGAGCTTCTAGTTCTTCTATCTCCTCTTCTAACTCCTCTTTTTTTTCTTTTAACTCGGATATTTCTTCAAAATGTTCCTCCGCCTCTTCTTCATCGGGTTTAGATACTAAAGTCTCCATCTCTTCTACCAATTCCTCTATATCGCCCTCTGGTTTTTCATCTCCCTCGCTCTTGGCTTTTACCTCTTCCGCACTAGCCATCATCTCCTCCGCATCTTCTGGAGTTATCTGACCTATCTCTGTAAGTTTATCTATGTCCTCCTCAAGAATATCTTTAGGATGCTTCAACCCTTCTTCGTAAAGCTTCTTAGCTCTTTCCTCCCCAACTTCGGATATTTGGGTCAATCTTTCGATGGCCTCTTCTTTATCCATATCATCCCCCTGTTCGCCATCTGCCTTCCCGCTATTGTCCATCATGAATCACCGTAAAACTTCCCTATCTTTTCTTCTGATCTATCTATCTCTAATTCTCCAAAGACGCTTGAGAGATCGGGGCAGGCATCTTTTTCATTCTGAAGCCTCATCATTATAGACATTCTATCCTCACAATACAATTTATATAGTATAAATCTTTCCGGTGTTTTTAAAGCTGATTGTTTATCAACACAGCTAGTATATACCTCAAAATCAAATCTAAAAAAATTAAAAGAAGATAGTGTTTTTATTTACTCGGGATACTCTTCGACCTTTTCGTATTCACCTTCGATATAGTCGATGATTATATCTCTATCACGCTTCAGATGAGACTCGTACCACTGCTTGACTACATCTTTAAGTTCATCGTGGAATTCGTCCATCTCATCCTCATCTACCGGGAACTCCTTATCGAAAAGAGCGTATCTGGCAAAGATCCTCTTCCAGCCGCTATACTTGTAATAGGTCTCTCCTTCACAGAATTCAAAGAAAAGTCCAAGCCTCAGCGTATCTTCTTTACTATAATACTCAAGTATGAGACTATCTCCGGTTCTGCTGTTCTCCTGGGTCTTGTCCATCAACTTTATCTTCTTTACATTGGAGAAGTCGAAATCCTCTCTGAGTTCCCAATCCTCAGGGAATTCATTGAAATGAGCAAATGAACTGTAGTCGGGCTGCATGCTGAAGTGGACATTCAACTTCTCAAATCTTATCCAGATCCGCCAGAAATCCTTTATAAACTGCCTATTGAGGTCCGCCATCTTGGAGTCTCTTTCTCCCAGACTCCTGAATACTTCTGACGTTTTCTCGTCTAACTCGCTATCAAGTTCGTCGAACCAGTCCCCTGCCTCTTCTGCCTTATCTTTTGAAGCCATGAATATCACTTTCTTTTTAATTTTTTTATTTTTACGACTCCTTTGATTCTTTCCTCTAATGAGGTTAGGGATATAAAAGTTTTCTCAATGAAAATTATGTTCGCCGGCCATCTGGTAGTATGAAACTACATCAATCATCTATACCTGTCTACTTTTCTAGCTCGTCATCCCCCTTTTTCTCTTCTTCCTCCTCCTTCTCATCATCTTTTTTATTCTTTCTTTTCTTGTAGTAATAGACCACTCCGACGATAACCGCAGTGATTATCACCGCTAGAAAGATGTACTTGTCATAATTCGGCTCCGCCGGCTCTCTAACGGTAAGGCTCCAACTTTTTCCTATCGTATCGCTATTTTTCTCGTCACTGACCTTTACCGTGACTTTGTGTTCTCCTGGACCAAATTTTTTCTCGAGAGAACTACCGCTAGAATGGTACTCCCCGTCGATATACCATTCCACCGTTATGTCATCATCCTCGGGATCTTCGATTTCTACACTGAACTTTACTTTTTCGTTTGAAAGCTTGGTCAATGTGTCGAGTTTTGGACTCTTCGAAACTATCGAGGGCATGAAATTGTCTGTGACCCAAGTATTTATGGTGACGTTGACCGTAAATGACGTATCATTCGTAGAAAAGAATTGTATGAGATGCGAGCATGTAGTGTTTAACTTCGCGTCTGAAGAGAAAGTGAGATTAAGTTCGAAAGTCTTGCTTTCTCCAGGCTCAAGTTCGACCTTCTCATCGCCACTGACTGAATCTATATTGGTTCGATCATCCATCCTCCATCTGATCGTATCATTATTTTTGCCAGTGTTCTTAACTGTATACTTATATCCCACGGTCTTACCAGGTTTACATCTAGAACTGTTGTCTTCTGCGTAGGCCTCGAATTCATAATCTTCGGGAGGGTTGTAATCATAATCATGAGAAGCGAGGTTGAAAGTGGCATCCGATATGTTGAGTCCGGAGTCATCGTCGTAGAGGTTCTCCATCTCCAGATGGACGGAGTTACCGGCTTCCTTGGAAAAGTGAGTCGTAAGATGACCCGTCTTGGTTTCATCGGAATTATCCCAGCTCCAGCGGTCCGTTCCCAGTATCTCTATCGTGTTGAAAGACTTTCCTCCGGTTTTATAGGACACTCGACCGTTCGTTTCCAAATCGTAATCGTGGTTTATTTTATGGTCATAGGTCTTCTCTTCGTCTTCAGGATAGGCTGCATTATCGCTCGCATCAGGGGTGAAATTGGTGTAGGAGTTCGCATACTTATCTATCACCGAGGTCGAATTCCACTCTTCAGGAGGTTCGATGGGGAATGAGTAAAGATCTCCTAAGAGCTTTTCTTCCATCCTCACGGTATTGGTGATATTCACCATTATCTCGATACCCATCACTTCTGACGGGCCTTTCATCGTGTTAGAGTATTCCGCCGATACGAGCTCGAGTGTATCTCTCTTGTAATATTCAGTGCCGGTCGCATGCCCGTCCATATCAAAATCTACTGTCCCGACGGTCCGCTCTGTCTTTCCTATAGCGCGGTAAACTCTCTCGTAAGATACGTTGTACACTTTCATGGATCCCCCGTCGACTTTGATCGAAGTGAGCCCTTCCACGGTTATATTGAGATTTCCCTCTTGGTACATATCCTCGATGGTGCTCCCTGTGGCGTTGAAGTGATAAGAATAATTCCAATAATCCCCCTTTTCCCATGTAGGGCGGAAGATAGGAGCTTTTCCTTTTACTTTCGTTTTAAGGGTCACTTCGAGACTTACACTTTTATCGCTCGAAGAGGAAACGGCGATCTTATCGGTGTAAGTTCCATCTTCGGCCTCGGTGGGTATTTCTACTCTTACTTCGACTGTTTTCGTTTGATTCTTAGCGAGCGTAACCCTAGTTGTGTTCAAAACCGCCCATCCTGTCCCATCAGAACTGATGTTCAATTTCGCAGTATCTTCTACATCACCTTCATTCTTGATCTCAAGGCGATATCTTACAGCAGAACCTGCATAGCCGGTCCGTTCGAGCGAATCCGCCTTTACATCCAATTCATATTTTGGTGGTGAGATGATGGTCGTCGTTTCAATTACCTCCGTCTTATTTTCATCTCCGAGGGAAGTGAATCTGAGCTCATTCGTATAATTATTTAGGTCAGCATCAGGAGGTATAGATACTGACATGGCGCCCTTTCCTTTCTCTTCTTTATCCAATTCGAATTCAGACCTATTCAACTCAGACCATCCTCTCGGATCCTTTATGACCTCAGCGCTTATCGTGTCGTTATTGTCCCCTATATTTTGTATGGTAAATCCATAGGTGACATTCCCACCTTTATAGGCCTCTTTTTCTTTATCGATGGTGACTTCGAAATCATATTCTCTTTTTTCGAGAGTTGTCATTAGGGATATAGATTCAGATCTTCCTGTAGCATCAGAAGTGAAGTTGACCACGTCGAGATAAGTGCCTTCTTCAAGAGCAGATGGCGTTTCGATCGTCAAAGTCACCGTCTCGCTCTCTCCGCTTTTTAAACTTACGTTACCGTCGGATAGGGAAGACCAGTTCTTCTCACTTTCTTCGATATCGCAGAAGATAAGATCACTATTATTACCCTCGTTTTTGATCTCGAAGCGGTAATCGACCCTTTCTCCTCGGAAGACCGATTTCTCCTTCTCATCCACTGTTACCGAGAATTTATACTCGGGTAAAGGTTTGTAAGAATCTTCGTAATCGTGAAGCCAAAAATCACCATATGTGACGTTCAGACCTATGTAATCACTGTACACATTTGTCATATTGATATGGACCGGTCTTGCTACATCGGGACTAAAATAAAATCTCCAGTTACCAGTTTTTTCTTCCCCGTTTCCCCAAGCCCATCTATCTTTAGCTAAGACCTCTTTAGCCTGGAAAGTCCCGACTTCCGTGTCCTTTTCTACACTTCCGTTCTCCACTATATCGAAATAATCGTGGCTCACGTTATAATCGTCTACGCTGGTGTCGTTCTCTGGAGCGTACTTTCCAGTGAAATTCTTATAGGTCTTCGCGTGCCTGTGATAGATACAATCGCTGGACCAGTTCTCTCCCTCCTCTATCGGATAATCAAATCTATCTCCTATCTTCGTCTCGGTTATATCGGTCCTTCCTTCCATCGTGGTGTTCATCGGGTCGATGTCTAACTCTTCAACGGTCGATGTGCCCTCCATATCGGAGTCGTATCTTGCCTTCACCATCTCCAAAGTATCTTTTTTATAATATTCAGTCCCGGTATCGGTACCGTTCAGGTCCATGGTTATGTTGAAACCCCATGATTCGTTATATCTTCTCCCGTCGACTTCATATTTCCTGTGATGATGGACCTCGTAGGCTGTAATTTGAGTACCGTTGACTTCAACTTCAGTGACCGCTTTAACAGTGAAGCTCATATTCCCCATAAAACTCATCCAATCTCTTCCATATTCATGTTCTCTCTGACTGGTATTGACGGTAAAGGTATAATTCCAGTAATCGCCGACTTCCCACTCTGGTTTGTCGATCGTCGATGGAGTCTCCGAGCGAGAGATGTCTAATTGTCCTGTTGATAGATTGGGGAGGATAGAGAATATGATAAGACTAGTGACGACCAAACATAGGATTTTTCGTCTTTTTCCATTCATATTAAACACGTCATGAGTTTTAGGGAGGGAGCAATATCATCCTATCCGTTGGGAGCAATTTGTTTACCACTTTGCTGTAGAAAAGGAGTTTTAAACCGTCTTTCATCATATTAGTTTTCGACAAGCTCTTCTTGAGGCGTTCATCGGACTCATACCTCTTCTTCTGGATTTTATCATGTTTTCTCTTCTGCTTCACTATCCTTTTCATATATTTTTGGTAGTAGTTCATAGCGGGTTTGCCGGACTTTTCTGCCTTCTTAAAGGATTTAGCTGCCAATCTGGCGCTTAAGGCCGCGGCGTCCATCCCAACGCCCCGGTAAAGGTCAACAAGGCCGGCCGCATCTCCGGTCATGAGGAGGTTTTCCTTGCCGAGGTAGACGTTCTCCGCCTGTTCGGAGGCAAAACCTTTCTTATCCACTATCTTTCCCTCGATACCATACTGCTCCTGGATGTATTCATAGAACTTCATACATGTCTCCATAGGGGCCTCTTTTGCCCCCGTACCGATGATCCAATCATCGTCCTTTTTATAAACCCAGGAGAACATCCAATCGGAATACTTCTTTTTATGGATCATGTACAACGTATTTGGATCTAGTTGACCACTATCCCCTTTGAAGTAAAGATTTATCGCCGCCCCTTCGCTTTTATCTTTGAAGTCCTGCGGCCTCAATTTTCTCCTGATCGGTGAATAGCCGCCGTCCGCTCCCAAGAGGTACTTGGTCTTGACCTCTTTCTCCTTCCCATCTTCGTCCAACTGGACTTTGAAGCCGCTGTTATACTTTTTAAAATCGAGCATCTCAGTTTCATCCTTGAATACGGCACCTGCTTTTTCCGCTTCCTTGTTCAGCCAGTGATCGAACGGTTTTCTCCAGAAATTCAGCATCTGCATCTTTCCGTTGAGAACTTCGTCGTCGGGACTCACCATCTCTACCTTGAAGAGTTCATTGTCACAGAGCTCACTTTCCGGTATATCCGAGCCGATCAGATCTTCAAAATAAGGGAATTGTATACCAGAACAGGTTTTATGGCGTGGGACCTCTTTCTTCTCTATCAACAGGGTATCGAGGTTTTTTCTTGCCGCTAACTTTGCCCCCACGGAACCCGCGATACCGCCTCCTACGGCTAAAACATCGTACTTTTCCATGTGGATTACCTTTTTTGTAGCAGTAATCTAATAATAACAGGTGTAAAAAACATTTTGGCTAACGGATTATGAGAGGAAGCGGTTTTTCGGCAACCTTTATCAGGAAGTTCTTTTTTTATCTCCGTACCTCGCCCACAGCGTCAGAGCGGAGGGAAGAACGAAAACCGATGCTATGAAGCTGAAAACTATGGCTATAGCGGTGATATATCCGAATTGGGAGAGGGGTAAGATGTCTGAGGTCGCTAGTATACCAAGGGCGCCGACAGTAGTGAACAGGGCTCCAAGATGTGCGCTTCCGATGTGCAGGATAGTTTTGTGCATCGCGTCATACAGTCTGTCTTTATCCTCACGTTCTTCGATAAACCTGTGGGTCACGTGGATGCTGTAATCGACCCCTAAACCTACCGTCAAGGCGGTCACGGTTATCGTCATAAAATTCAGCGGGATATTGACCAGATAGATAAGGCCGAGGAGCCAGAGAGTCACTAAAGAGACGGGGAACGTGGTGATGACTCCCAACATGAGAGACCTGTGGAGATAATAAAATACCAGCGTCAGGAAGATAGCTACGATTATTATGGCGAGTATCAGCGATCTGATCTGGGTGGAGCTGAGATCTTTAATCGTCTCCTGGTCGATTAAAGAACTGCTGGTAACATCTGTGGTGTAGCCTTCTTCTCTCAATGGGGTTGAATCTTCCAACAATTCCTCTTCCATAACTTCAGAATTATCCAAGTCCTCCATCTTATCTGAATCTTCTTTCACCTGTAGGATGGCGGAAGCTGGATCATAGCCACCTTCAGGATTCCGCTTTAGAACATTTTCTATGGCGTCTCTGCTTTCAGGTGCATCAAAAAGCAAGTCGTAAAGGTTCGTTATGTTCCGTTCCGGTATCTCATCATTGTCGATATCGCTCTCATCGAACTCGCTCACTATCGTTTCGTTGTTATCTGGATTTAACGGGCTAGCTGTCCCGAATCTCTGTATCACTGTCAAGGGAGATGACAACCCATCGTCGGGGACCACCATCTCGTCGTCTTCCATGTTATTTTGAGTCTCATTCAACGCATGCAGAAAGGCAGGATCGGTTATATCTCCCTTCATCAATACATAAACGTCGGTCTGATTGACATCGAAATTATCCTCTATATATTCGATATTTTGAGATTGACTGCTCTCCTCGGGTAAAAAGTCCTGCATCTCGAAAGTGGTTTCGACCTGTAGGGCGCCGTATGCGGATGCGATCGTTATGAGCATCACGACCAAGAGAACCAGTTTAGGGTATCGATTTGATAATACTGTAGATGACGATAGAAGCCGGGTGATGAAATTTTCATCCTCGCCATCCTCTTTTTTGGTAGAGGTTTCTTCTTTCTCCTCTTTTTCATTTTTGTCAACTCTCCATCTTTCCACCTCTTGGATCACCGCCGGAAGAAAAATCACGAAGAGGAAAAAACTCGAAAGTACGCCGACCGTGGCTAAGACCCCGAAGTTCCTCATCACTTCTAGACTGCTGAGAGTGGTGGATGAGAACCCTACTGCTGTCGTTATAGTGACTAAAAAGATCGCGCCTCCGACACTTAAAATCCCCATCACGACCGACCTATCGATAGATTTTCCTTTCCCTTTTTCCTCCCGTATCCTCATTATCATATGGATACCGTAATCTATGGCCAAGCCGGTCATGAGTATCGGCACCGCGATGATCAGTGGATTGAATTGATAATTAAGTAATACGCCCGCACCAAAGGTCCAGACAACAGCGATGATAAGAGATAATAGACTGACTAGACTCTCGATTATAGTGCGGTAAACCAGCACCAAGACCACTATAACGTAAAGAAAAGCTATCGGAAGGAGGACATACAAGCTCTCCTGGGCACTATCGTTGACCTGATCCATCATCACCTGATTCGCTGAGACCTTCACGGAGGAATATTCACTTTCATCCTCCGCTATCTCGATCAATTCCTTCTGGGCCTCTAACCTTCTATCTTTACCCAGACTAGAATTCATCTGAACTACGGAAAGAGCGCTTTTTGCCGATAGGTCGGAGGGGTCGTCATCCTCATCGAAATCGCGGCTCAACATCTTGGTGATGCCTTTTTCTAATTCCTGGAACCGATCACCGAGCTTATGGGCGGATCTCAGCTTTGGCTTGGTATCATCGATGAATCGACTCTTTTCCTTAAGGACCGTTTTATTTCTCTTGATGACATCCCGAAACCTTGAAACAGATCGGTTCAGAGATGTGTTGTTCTCTATAGATACATTTCCTACCGTGTAATTCAAATCCTCTAGAGCTTCTATCGACTCGTTTATATTCTCCCTCATGACATCCAGATTGGAGAGCGTCTCATTCACTGACTCGTTCAAAGGTTCGGGATCATAATCTACAACATCGTGAACGGTCTCTTTGACCTTCGGATCCTTCATCTCCTCCAATCTATCTCTCTTTTCACTTTCATTCATCGTGAGAGAAGGAAATTCACTTGAAAGTTCCATCTCAGTTCCTTCTTCAGGCATGCTTTCCGGGATGCTGAGGAACCTCACGGTCATGCCTATAGCTACTTGAGAGATCTGTTCTCTTTTGTCTTTAGGAAAAAATTTTGAGTGTTGTAGGATGTTCTTCGTTCCTTTCAATAAATTGACAAAAGACTCGTAACCGTAAAACTCGTCTTTTTGGAGTTTTAGTATGAGGTCTTCGGTAAAGGTGATCTTTTCATCCAACGTTTTGTTATCGTCTGTCAGAGTTTTTATCAGCCCATTGAACTCCTGTCGATTTTGCTTCACTACTTTCCATCTCTCTGGTTCAGAAACGATAACTGACATACCTTTATAAGAGGTAGTAGCGTTCTCATGGATGGGAGGAAAAGGAACCTTGTTGAGAAGGATGTTTCCCAAGCTCAAGGATTTGTTCAGCTTGAGATACATATCAGTCTGATTCTGAAGGACCTTGATCCCATCCTCAGTTTCGTTGGAATGTTCCATTATCGTTTCTTCCACTTCGAACGCTCTATCCGCTTTCAGGATCAAGTCCGCCAAAGTGATCATACCATCGGGAACTTCGTTTGAAGAGATGAGAGTACTGTTCACAGTCTCATTGTCACGGAACCCCTTCTTCATATCGAGCGTATCGTTCAGAACTTCTGTACCCAATACGTTCCCGTCATCTGCCACGGTAACGACCTGGACCTTCCCTTCCGTTGCGCCGAAGGAACTCTCAATCTCGTCCAAATTTTCTGTCTTTTCAGTATCCGGATAGAAAGAGCTTTTATCGGCCTCCATATCGAGGTTGGAAGCAAAATATCCCATGACCAGCGTGAATAGAACTACGATTGCGATGATCTTTTTTGCGTTCCTCGAGATACCGTTGGGTACATCTTCAAATACTGACTTTTTGACGGTCATCTTATTACGTAGTGTAATACTTCGTAACGTAATATATAAATATTGTCCCCTAATATGATATAAGAACATATTTAAGATAGAAATCGCTCTTTAGGATGAGATACATGCAGAAAAGGATACCCACTGAACTGATCAACTACCTGATACTGAAGGCCATGGAGGAAGGACCGAGCTACGGGTATGAACTCATAAAGAGGCTCGAGGAGAAATCCAATGATCACTGGGACCCAAGCTACGGAACTGTTTACGGGGCCTTAAACAGGATGGAAGACAACGGGTTCATAGAAAGGACGGAGAAAGAAAACGAGGATAGGAAATATTATCAGTTGACGGACAAGGGCGAAAAGGAACTGAGAGAAAGAGAAGAAGATATAGAGGAGATAGGTATCCAGTCCCAGGATATGGTACTGGGATTTTTGAACGTGTATAAAGATATCTTCGGCGAAAGAAGATTCGATGAATTGATCGAGAAGATAAAAGAAGAATTTGAAATTTAGATTTTTGTTTCATTGTAAAGGGAAATTTTAGGGCAAAGTTTAATTAAGTTAGTAAACGTTAACTAACTATGAGCCGGGAGCGTTTACCTTCGGACGAAAGACAGGGAGACATACTCGAAGCAGCGCTTAAGATAATCCAAGAGGAGGGTTATACAAACCTGACCATCAGGAAGATATCGGGTGAGATAGGAGTGTCTGAAGCTGCTATATACAAGCACTTCAACTCTAAAGAAGAGATACTGAACGATCTCGCCACCTGGATCTTCGAGAAAAATCAAATCGACGTCGATGAGGAGGAAAAAAGTGATGAGTTCGAAGTTTTAAAACAGATCATAAGAGAGAAATTCAACATATTGGAAGAAAATCCATATTTTACCGCCGTTCTATTTCAGGATGAGCTATTCAGAGAATACGACTCGATCAAAGAAAAGTTCGATAGTCACCGGGAAAAAACCGAGGAGGCTCTTATCGACATCGTAGAGCGAGGTATAGAGAAGGGAAAATTTTCAAACGACGTCGATCCGGAGGTGTTCGCGGAACTTTACATGGGTGCTATCAGAATGTGTGTATTAAAATGGAGACACGACGATTTTTCTTATCCTCTATCCGATAAAGCTGACACCATAATAGAGAATTTGTTCAAGATCCTAAAAGAAGGTGAGGAAGGATGAAGTCGAAAAGATATCTCAGGATCGCGAGTCAGCTCCTATTCTTGACACTGTTTCTCTTTCTGTTATATATAGGGAACTTGCAGTTGTGGATC
>JAGXLF010000009.1 GCA_018334835.1 Thermoplasmatota archaeon
CCTATGGAAAAAAGAAAACACACTTGAATAGGGAAAACAATTTGTGATATTAAAGCTGAGATAAATAGAATTACTGCTATATATCTCCATTTGGCCCCCGTCAGATAGCTATCTCCAGCCATCAGACATTTAGCCTTAGCCCTATATTTATTTTTTTTGACAACTATAACCTAAGATTAGCAGGTTTACAATCGTTAAGGAGCTGCGAAAGGGAAAAGAGAACTTCCTATGTCCATTCGATCTTGAATTTACAGTGATCCGCTCCGGAACCGTGGCATTCTTCTTCGATCACTTCGACCTCTTCACCCATTGCTCCTTCTATCACACCTTCTAACATACCTTCATCGAGTGAGCATAGGGTGTGTCCGACCTCCGGCATATCACTGCAGTCGAAACATTCTTCGACTATCAATTCTTTGTCTTCTTTGACCTCCATCTTACCCAAACCTGTGGAATCCCAAAAATCGCTGATCTCTTTGAAGAGTTCATCTCTACTGTTGACAGACATATCTTCTCCTATCGCCCTGCCTGCATCTCTACCTATCTCCTTCAAAGCGGGATGTACATCTAGACCGAAAGAATCCAATCCGTGTCTAATAAGATGGAAGAGCCCTTTGAGGAACTCGTATCTTTTACCGCCAACGTCTTTTAAATTGTCTAAGATATCACGATAATGTTCATCTTGTGGGGTTTCTGATTTTCCAAGTAATTGAGAAGAGAGATAGAATATTTTCTTTCTTTCATCCTCAGAATCTTCTTTTTCATCTATTATTCCAAGATCTTTCAGATCAGAAAGATGTACAGAGGTGGTGGACTTCGCTTTTCCCAACTCCTCTCTTATCTGAGAGGCGTGTTTTTCTCCTTCTTTCAATATGTCTATTATCCGATTTTTTGTTTTGCTTTCGATGACTACAACTCTAGAATCGTTTGAGAATATTCTTGGTTTTTTATCGGTATCACTCATCGATTGTAATTCAAGTGGTAAGTCAGTTATAATTGTTTCCCACACTTACGAACGTTCGTATAACAGCGAAATGTTTTTAAACATGCTGTAGATTACACTATTAGGTGAAGTTAAGATGGAAAAGCACAGCGCTCACGACTCTGTAGAAGGGATGTATGATAAGGTAAAAGAAGACGGTATGACCAACGTTCACGATAGATACGACGCGATGGAGAACGTCAGGTGTGATTTCTGCGCTAAAGGTACAAGATGCAACATATGTTCTCAAGGTCCATGTAGGATCGTTGATGGTGTCACGGAAAGAGGTGTCTGCGGTATAGATAAAGACGGCATGGTCATGAGGAACCTGTTGAGAGTTAACAGCATGGGTACTTCCGCTTACACTTATCACGCAAATACTACAGCTAAGACTTTGAAGGCTACGGCAGAAGGTAAAACTATATTCGATATAGAGGACGAGGAGAAATTGAACCAGTTAGCGGAAAGGATCGGACTAGACACTTCTAAAGATAAATACGAATTGGCTAGTGATCTAGCTGATTTTATGCTCGAAGAGATAAATAGAGATAGTGAAGAAACCTCTGAGGTACTCAAGAAGTTCGCTCCAGAATCACGGCAAAAGGTTTGGGATGAACTCGATATAGCTCCAGGTGGACCACTCCATGAACTGATGGATGTTAAAACCAGCGTCATGACCAATGTAGACAGTGATTATCAAAGCATGGCTCTCAAGACATTGAGGATGGGACTAGCTACGTCTTATGGCTCTCTAACTTTATTGGAGGAGGTCCAAGATATATTATTCGGAACTGCAGAGCCTCATGAAGCCGAAGTGGATATGGGTATTTTGGATCCAGATTATGTCAACATCTTACCTAACGGCCATGAACCTTTCATGGGAGCCGCGTTGATAAAAATCGCAAGAAGAGACGAGGTACAGGAGAAAGCTAAAGAAGTCGGAGCAAAGGGGATCCACATAGTGGGTTCCATAGAAACAGGTCAGGAATTGATGCAGAGATTCGAAACCGATGATGTTTTTGTAGGATTGACGGGAAACTGGCTGAATGAGGAGTATGTTCTTGCTACTGGAGCAGTTGACGCTTTCGTCGCTGATATGAACTGTACTGTTCCCACAGCTGGCGAATACGCCGAAAAATATAACTCAAAGATAATACCGGTTACGAAACTTGTGAATATACCAGGTGTGGATCACGATATAAATTACAAGCCTGAAAAAGCCGAAGAACAAGCCATGGAAATCATCAAGAGAGCGATAGAGAATTTCAAAAAGAGAAAAGGAAAAGAGACTACGGTTCCGGAAAACAAACAAGATATTGTAACGGGGTTTTCACCAAAGGCTGTTGTTGAAGCACTCGGTGGCACTTTAGATCCTCTGCTCGAGCATATACAGAACGGCAACATAAAAGGTATTGTGGCCCTGGTAAGTTGTACCACATTAGATAACGGACCACAGGACGAAACGACGATAAAAGTTGCGGAGGAACTCATCAAAAGGGACATTCTGGTATTAAGTGCGGGATGTGGAAATGCTGGATTACAAGTAGGTGGTTTAACATCTCTTGATGCGGTAGAAAAGGCCGGAGAAGGACTCACAGCAGTTTGTGAAGCCCTGGAAGTTCCACCTGTACTGAGTTTCGGTACTTGTACCGATACGGGAAGATTGATCAATCTAGTTTCGACTGTAGCTGATGCCTTGGATGTCGATCCGACTCAACTTCCTGTCGCTGTGACCGCTCCAGAATATATGGAGCAGAAAGCTACTATCGCCGCTGTAGCGGCTATAGGTTATGGACTCTACACCCACGTCTCTCCAACACCTCCAGTAACGGGAAGCGAGAACGTTGTGAAGTTATTGACAGAAGACGTTGAAGAACTGACCGGCGGTAAATTAGCTGTAGGAGACGATCCAGTAACTATAGTCGATGGTATCGAAGATCACATCGATAAGAAAAGAGAAGAACTAGGACTCTAAATAAAACCTTTTTCTTTTTTTCTAATATCGAAATTTTTAGATTATCCTTTTTTTCTTACATAAGGACAATGAAAAAGAACCACAGGAGAAGAAAGGATAATACTAAAGAAAAAATCGTGACTGGTAAACTTATCTTTGTAAAATCTCTAAAAGAAATCTTATAACCCATACCTTCAGATATATTTGCGACCATAAGGTTTGCTGGACCACTTATCAGAGTTCCGTTAGACCCGAGACAAACAGCCAGTGAAAGAGCCCACCACATCGGATTGACCGCATAACCTGTTCCTAGTCCACTAAGCTCGATGAACGTCCCTATAGCTGGTATCAAAGTTATAGTTGCGGGTATATTCCCGACAACTATCGAGAACGTCCCGCTTACTATCATCACCATGAAGAGAGCCTTCAGTAGACTGCCGCCACTAGCCCTTGCTACCCCTATAGCAATAAGGTCAATGATTCCAGCATTGTCTAGTCCACCAATTAATATAAAAAGACCCACTAGGAATAAGAGTGTAGACCAATGAACATGTGCGATTGCCTTTTTTGGGTCGCTAAAAGAAAGTAATAGCAGAACCGATGCACCTAACATAGCGACCACCCATGGATCAATACCTAAAATGTGATGTACAGTGAATAAGCACATAGTAAAAAGCAACGAGATGATCGCTTTCTTAAACATATCCCAATCTTTTATCTTTTCACTTTCATCCATATCTACAATTTTATCGAAATTCGTCATGTCTTTCTTCATTATGTCGTGAAACATCAATTCAAATACTAAAAGAGTAGAAAACAATACGATCAACACTATTGGTCCCAAATAAATCATGAATTGTACAAAGTTTATTCCTGCTTGACTTCCGATCAGTATATTTGGAGGATCACCGATAAGAGTTGCTGTACCACCTATATGAGCAGCGATACCTTCGCCAATCACAAATGGAACTGGTGTTACTTCCAATTCCTCTGCGATGGTTATAGTGACAGGGACCATCAACAAAATAGTAGTAATGTTATCTAAAAAGGCGGATGCGAATCCCGTAACCAATATGAAGAGTGTAAGCAGCCTGTAATAACTACCATTCGACATCTTAGCAGTTTTGATCGCTAGATAACCGAAAAATCCACTATCTCCAAGCATCCCCACGAGCATCATCATTCCCATAAGCAATCCGATGGTATTGAAATCTATATAGCCTAGAGCTAGATTTTGATCATAGAAGCCTAAAGCATGTCCGACCAATATCATAGATAGAGCTCCGACCATCACTGCTACTGTTCTGTCTATTCTATTGCTGATTATTCCTATGTAGGTAATTGCGAAGATTACAAGAGGGACGAGTATTTGGATGGATAAGTTCAATTATAACACCGTATGCTTTTTGTTCATGATTACTGTCCCATAAATAGAATTTTTGGGTCAATTATACAATCTATATGATGCCATTTATATCAATCTACATTCCTCTGCGGCTCCTTTTGGAGTGAACATAGATCTAGCCATTTTTGGCCTGCATATAAATTTCAATAGTATCTATCATTTAAAAGTACTAATAGATGGAAAATAATAAATAGGTAACATTGTTATATAGTGAAGCGATGTGTAAAGATTCAACATCCAACTGTCATAAGCACCCTGGTTATCCCGAGGGAAGATGGCTTCATTTCTTGATCCTCAGAGTGGTTTGTGAAGAACCTCTGCATGGATACGGGATAATAAAAAAGATAGAAGAGTTGAGCGAAGGTAGACATGAAATAAAATCAGGGACGATGTACACCACTTTGAGAAGGATGGAGAAGAAAGGATTGCTAAAATCTGAATGGGAAGAAAGTGAGTCTGGACCTGATAAAAGAGTTTACAGTGCGACAGAAGAAGGTAGAGAACATCTGAAACGATGGTTGGAGATGATAAAAGAACGAAAAAGGATGATGGAAAAGATGACGAGTTTTTATGAAAAAGAGTTTGGAGATGAGGAATAAAGGAGGTGAGAAATTATGGAAATATTCGACTTGAAGTCGATGGAAGAAAAACAAGAGATATATAAAGAGGAAGAGTTCAAGATAAGACATATACCCCTTTCAGAAGGAGAAAAGATACCGCCGTGTGAGATGCCCACTTACGTGATATTCTACGTACTTGAAGGAGAAGCTGAAGTCACGGTAGATGATGAATCGGTCACTTTGTCAAAAGGAAAAGGTCTTATCACAGAACCGGCAACGCTTTCAATGGAAACTAAAGAAGGCGTTAAGATACTAGGGATACAAATATCAAAGGGTGAATAGATGAGCATTACAGCTATCTTCATCAATCTATTCGCTCTAGTCTGCTTCATGTACGGAGTTTATAGAGACAGAGAGAAAGCTGTAGAGTCGTTGAAAAAAGCGGCTTTTTCCTTCTTCAAGATCCTACCGACGGTTCTGATAATAATAGTCATCATCGGATTGATGCTCGGATTCGTACCGCCTTCGGAGATATCGAGGTTCGTGGGAGAGCAGTCAGGTATATTCGGTGTTTTGTTGGTGGGTGTAGTGGGATCTATCCTGCATATCCCAGCTTTGGTTTCGTTCCCATTGGCTGCTTCGATACTGGACAGCGGTGCGACCGTTACAGCTGTAGCCGCTTTCATCACTACTTTGACCATGATAGGTATGGTCACGTTGCCTTTGGAGATTAAGAAATTGGGCAAGAAATTTGCTCTCTTGAGAAACGGTTTGAGTTTTGTAATCGCTGTTATCATAGCGCTAATAATGGGTGTGATTCTGTGAAAGAAGAGAAAAAGAAAGAGCAGAAGAAAAAGATGCTCCGGGACTGGCTCATATTTGCCGGGATGGTGGTGGTCGCTGCAGTCCTGATTTACCTGTATCCAAGCAAACAAGAACCAGTGATATCAGCGTCTTTTGATTACCTGTCCGAGATGATATTCATCCTTCCGGCTGTCATGGTCCTGATGGGATTGTTCTCGGTATATATACCTAAAGATACTGTGGTCAAATACTTCGGTAAAGCTTCTGGAATCAAGGGATTCTTTCTCGCGATCCTTTTCGGAACTCTACCGACTGGACCGTTGTACGTGGCATTTCCCATGGCCTCGACCATGATCAAAAAGGGTGCAAGGATCAGCAACATAGTTATGTTTCTCTCAGCCTGGGCGTGCATAAAAATACCGCAGGAGATGGTCGAACTACAGTTTTTAGGTCCTGAATTCATGCTTGCCCGTTTATTTTTGACCATCATCTTCGTTGGATTGATGGGTCTGGTTATTGAATGGATTATAGATAAAACTGGCGGTGAGGAAGATTGATTGGTGAAGTTAACAAAAAATATTCTAAAGATAAGCATCTAATACTGCAAAGAAGTGATTGTAATAGAAGATATCCTATCGATAAAGGTTACAGATAAAACTAAAGTAAAAGTGTTCATCAAAAGGAACCGAAGTACCCCTAAGTTAACCGAATCACTATCTTCTCACAAAATATTTTTATCGTTATAACATCCATTAGAAAAATATGAGGTAATTCATATGAACAAAAATAAATCCCAATTACAGGAACTAATAGGTGAAGTTTTCAAACTTGAAGATCTGATCGACTATCAGAAAGGAGCAGTAGTCAGTAGAACACTCGTCGATAAAGATCAGGTAACTTTGACTGTTTTCGCTTTCGATCAAGGTCAGACTTTGAGTCAACTACCTCCACCTGAAGGAGGAGGCTTGTGATATGGCAGGACCAGACCACAGAGACAATTTAATTACCAGTGTGCTCCACTCTATCCCGCAGAACGGAAACGGAGAGGCACGTAGCTTCACGTTCGCTTCAACGCACCTGATTCAGGGGCCAGTTGACCATGGCCCGCACACGCAGGGAACGGAACATAGTCAGTTGTTCCGTCGTTCCTCGCGGAACAGCTTTTGCCCGGCGTGCGGGTTTGTATCTCTTCCACAGTGGCGTAACGCAACCGTAGCGGTTTTCTCTCCGTTTCGGAGAGTGCCTTTATGGTGCAGCCTGCTGTGCTCAGATACAGTGTACCAATATCATGCTCCCTGTATTTAAGGTTTGGTCGGGGAGGGGTAAGTGAAAGTGGCATTCCTCCTCTCCCCGCAGTGCTAACGAGGATGAAGGGAATTGATTCCCTTATTCTCTCGGCAGGTATGCCTCGAGACTGAAAGGATGTAGTCCTGCACATGAAGGAAGAAGCCTCCTGCCTGTGTTAAGGTGAACATACCGCTCCACACGATGCTCTCCTTAAAGTATTGGCCGGGAAGGGAAAAGTGATAATCGATAAAGAAAATCATGAATTAGATGAAGGAGAAACGATAGTTATGCCAGCAGAGGTGCCTCATGCTGTGGAAGCTACAAACAAATTCAAGATGTTTTTGATCATGGTGAAATAGAAATAAAATTTTAAATAAAAAAGGAAAAGGGTTCTTTCCTCACTTCGCCGTCCATCCGCCATCTACAAGAAGGTCTTCACCGTTGATAAAGTTCGATTCGTCAGAAGCTAAAAACACCGCGGCGTAAGCGATATCTTCGGGTTCACCCAACCGCTTGTATGGAGTGTTCTGTTCCATGAAAGCCTTCATATCAGGATCGCTCCTGAATTGTTCTGTCATCTCCGTTTTGATCACTCCTGGGGATATCGAGTTGATGTTTATACCTTCCCCTGCGTAATCTACTGCCAGTTCTCTAGTCAGGTTGGTTATAGCACCTTTAGAGGCGCAGTAAGCTGGAGATCCAGCATAACCCACACTTCCCGCTATCGACGAGATGTTGATGATATTTCCCTCAATACCTTTCTCTAACATGTGGTTTATCACTTTCTTGGTGCAGAGGTAAGTTCCATTAAGATTCACGTCGATCAGATCTTTCCAGTTCTCTGAGTCAGATTCGTGTATCTTCTCTTGATGGAATATCCCCGCGTTATTGACTAGGATGTCTATCACACCGAATTTCTCTATCGCCTTCTCTACCAGTTCATCGACTTCCTCTTCTAAAGAAACGTCGGTTTTCACGAATATAGCTTCTCCACCTTTTTCCTCTATCACTTTGGGAGTGGGTTTTCCTCCTTCCCTCGGCTCCTCCTGTACATCAGCTACGACGACTTTCGCACCCTCTTTTCCATAAACCTTGGCTATAGCTCTACCAATGCCGGAGGCCGCTCCGGTCACGATTGCGACTTTGCCTTCTAATCTCATATTATCACTTTAATCACTATAAAGTGTTTATAGTATTTAAATCTGTTCTTTCCTAGTATCCTTTAACCACCTTGAAAAGGCCTCAAACCTCAAATTCGGTTTTGATCTTCTCTAGTATTTCATCTAGGTGTTCTTTTCCATAGATATCTCTATACACGTTTAAAAACCCCAATACCATGTTTTCTGCACTTGAACCTATATTCTTAATCCTCACTTCTCTTTCCTCTAGTTCGTCCATACCCTCCTCTGTTAACTGATAATATTTTCTATCCTCGGGTTCACGATCCGCTCTTTCTATGAATCCGTTTTTTTCCATCCTATTCAATGCACCATAGATTGTGCCGTAACTTGGTTCCCAATGTCCGTTAGATTTCTCTTTCATCTTCTTCAAGAGTTCATACCCGTAAGTGTATCCTTTTTCTTCAATGATCTTCAATATAAGATAGCTTATCATCTCACTAGGTATCCTCTTCTGCATTTTAAACACTCAATCATATCACATTTATAAGGATATTTGATTTTTGCGTGGTTAAATTTATATATAACGTTGTGTTGCATTATCTAACGAAGTATTACATAACGTAAGGTGTTTAGTAATGGATATAACAACGATTGGATTGCTTGTTTTGGCTGCATCTCTATTGATATGGTCTACGTTAAAAAATAAGAAGAAAACCAAGAAAGGTCTAGGCGTAGCTAAAAACATGTTCAAGGGGATAGCGGTACAGATAATCTCTATTTTAGCTTTGATCGGTCTCTTTTTGACTCTTGTACCCCCAGAAACGATAAGGGTATTTTTAGGTGATACTAGTGTTATCGTTTCTACATTGATATCGGCCTCTTTTGGGACGGTCACACTTATTCCAGCCTTCGTGGCTTTTCCTCTTGCTGCTTCTCTAGTCGATGCAGGAGCACATGTGGTTTCGATGGCTGCATTTATCACAACCTTAACCATGGTCGGATTCATCACTGCCCCCATAGAGATAGAGTACTTCGGCAAGAAATTTACTCTAGTTAGAAACGTTTTAAGCTTTCTAGCAGCGATCGGTATCTCACTTGGAATGGGGTTGATACTTTGAATTTAAAAATGATAAAAGGATGGATGAAAGATAACAAGGAGGCAACGGTCACTATATTTGCCTATCTTTGTGTTTTGATTTATTCACCTTCTTTATTTCTTGATAGTTTGAGAATAATTTCGTTTTACTTTATAGAAATGCTCGAGATTTTACCTGCTATATTCATAATCATGGGTTTAGTAGAGGTTTGGGTTTCTAGAGAAACTATATTGGGTATATTTGGTAAAGGAGCTGGAATAAAAGGAAGATTTGCTTCGGTCTTGGTTGGTTCTTTCTCAGCTGGTCCTATCTATGCGGCATTTCCGGTATGCTACACTCTGCTAAAAAAAGGATCAGCTGTATATAATATAGTTATAATATTGAGTGCTTGGGCTGTGGTAAAGGTCCCTATGTTGATAGTTGAAGCACAATTTATGGGTCTGTCCTTCATGGGAATAAGATACATCTATACGGTACCAGCTATAATCCTTATCGGGATAATCACTGGAAAAGTGATCAGTAAGGAGTATATAGTGAAAAACTCTAATAAAGAGGGTCTCTTGGTTGAAAAGATAAATCAAGTATTACCAGGAAATAACTGTAGAGCTTGTGGATATAAATCCTGTCGATATTCAGCTGAAAAAATAGCTGAGGGAGATGAAAGCCCTAATGTATGTGTTTCTCTAGATGAAAAAGCAAAAAATAGCATAGAAGAACTCATCGAAAATTCGCTTCAATAAAAATCGAACGACTTATTTCCTAGCACTCACAACAACGAAACTTCCCTCATCATACCCTTTTTTGGGCTTTTCAAAACTAGCTCTATCAATACCTCCAAATAGTGTTTGGACAAAAGAGAAGTTGGAAAATTCTACCTGATTCAACAGCTGGATAACCTCTTCGACAGAGAAAAATTTAGCAGCACTATAAAAAACATTATCGTCCTTTTTCTTTTGATAGATGTATCCTAGGGGGCTTTCCTTATCGATAAAACCTATTATCACTTTACCTTTAGATTTAAGGATCCGCCCCGTTTCCTTTAGAGCCTCTGACGGATCGTCGAAAAAGCATATGGTTGTAACGATCAGAGCAAAATCAAACGATTCGTCTTTGAAAGGTAGTTTTTCCCCGATCCCTCTGATTACTCGAATTCCTCGTTCATCTGCCAATTTCAACATCTCTTTAGAGGGATCCAAACCGAATTCTATCGATAGTGGAGTTGAGAACCTGCCGCTCCCAACACCTATCTCTATACCTTGACCTTCTTTAGGGATGAGTTCCCTAACCGCTTCTAACTCCGACTCATATAATTTCTCATGATTTTCGAACCAGCGGTCATATCTCTCATGATGCCTTTCGAAAGGACCTGTTTTCATAGATTTAAGTCACCTATATCTCAGCCGCTTTTAACAATACTATCGATCAAGAAACTGAAATTGCATCAACTGGACAGGCGTTTTCCGCATCTTCAACACAGTCTACATCGTCCGGAACTTCTCCTTTATTCTCCTTACCGCTCCTGTATTCTTCAACTACTGTGGACTTTGCCTCAGCGTTCAATTCAAAGACCTCGGGACAGGTCGATTCACACGCTCCACATCCTATACACGTATCTTGGTCTATTTTCACATCTTTCATCTTTTTCACCACCTCTAGGAACTCCAATCTTTGTAATTTTGTTCTCTAAGATCGTTGATAAGACCGAGAGCGGCTTTCGCACCCTCTCCTACCGCGGCGCTGATCTGTCTAGCCCCGCCGACACAATCACCGGCAGCGTAAACCTTAGGTACGCCAGTAAACATATTATCATCTACGGACAAAACACCGTCTTCAATAGTTATACCCAAACTACGAGCAAAATCCAGGCTTCCACTGCTACCTTCAGCTATCATCAAACCGTCCATCTCTTGAACTTCTCCTTCTATCCTTAGACCTCTAAATTCTTCGTCTCCGACGACTTCTTCTATCTCCCCTTTCTCTACAGGTACATCTCGATCGTTCAGCCTATCTGATAGAATTTTTGGCATATCTAGTTCTTCTCCATTGGTGTAGATCTTAATATCTTCGGTGTACTCAAATAACTCCAATGCTTCTTTACCTACGAGGTCCTCTGAACCCAAAAGACCGACCTTCTTACCTTTATACAGAGGAGCGTCACAAACAACGCAGTAACTCACACCTTTTCCTTCGAAATCTTTCATTCCCTCTATCGGGGGTTTCTTATGCTGGATGCCAGGAGAGATGATGAGGCCTTTACTCTTGAATCTTTTATCAGTTGTTTCTACCACATAACCTTCGCCTGTAGAGTTTATCTTTGTCAACAGAGCTTTTTCTTCGATGATCTCGGCACCGAATCTTTTGGCCTGATCTGCACCTCTCCTCAACAGTTCTTTTCCAGAGACCCCTTTGGGAAATCCGAAGTAATTATCTATCTTTTCCGCCTTTTCCAACAATTTGTCCGCTTCATCAAGTATCAAAGTCTTAAGTTCAGCTCTTGCAGTATATATGGCTGCTGACAGGCCGGCAGGACCTCCTCCAATGATCACAACTTCATATTCATTTTTACTCATACTTATCATACACTCCTTCTCTAATATCTTGATAAAAGCGATTGTAATCTAATAAATTTTTGTTCAAATTCATTTTCATACGGACTCTTCTTTTACCTCTCTTGAACTACTGAGCCGACAAATTCAAATCTCTTATATATTCCGAAAGAGATCGACTAGAATTCTGTTTTTCTATGTCGTCCATCTTTTTCTTTATCTCTTCAAACTCTTGGTGATCGAATTCATCCACCACTATTGGATAAAATATATCTCCTTCGTGGAAGACATGAAAATGGATCTTACCAATGATCTCCTCTATCATTTCGCTCAGATTTATCCAGTCTTCTTCTTCCCACTCTTCATTTTTATCTCGACTCTTTTCGAGCAGTCTTTTATGACTTTTTGAGATATCTTTGTGTTCGTCTTCCAATAGGTGTAAATCGGCCATACCTCTTTTTTCATACCATAAACGAAATATCGTCTCCTCTTCTTTGAGAAAATGTTCGTTTAAATGTTTCAAAGCCATTGCTATAGTTGAGACCTTCATTACGTCTTCAGTAGTGGATTTTTCTTTGATCTCCCGATTGATGGTATCCAGTTTATCCAATAACTTTTCGAATTTTTCATGTTCCAGTATCAGTCTTTTTATGGGGTGGTCTTTCTCCAATTCATGGATTAGGAGAGAAAAATCTTCTTGGTAAAGATCTTTAAACAATTTGCTGATTTTTGGAGAATCACCTTTTTCGAGTTTGACTCCCTTTTGGTAGAGTTCCAATGTAGCGGCATAGAAATCGAAAGATTCAGCATCTTTCAATTCCTCAAGCGCCTCTTTTTCTGTTATATCACCATCATCATATTTTTGAAGTACATCTACCATTTTTTTTATCTTCATCTCATGATCACATCCTTTCCCGCTGATGATCCGTCTCATCCTCTAGTGTAAAACAACAATAACCTATCTCCTCACCTTCTGTTCTCATTTTATCCCAGTCCTCTAGTTCTTCTAGCGCAGAAGGATAAAGGATATTGTTCTCCTTGAATATGTGATCTCTCAGATTCAGTACAAGATAATCTATCAATTCGATGATGTTCTTTTTGTTCTCCTCCGTATCTTCGGAGAGACTCTTCAACTCCTTTTTCTTTGGCCACATCTCCTCGTGATCCATCTCCATTATATCTACCGGCCCTGTAATACCTTCTTTCACCAGTCTCGGAAAAATTACTTCTTCCTCTCTATCATGATGCTTCTCCGCTTCCACTAAATGTTCAGCAAGATGTTCTAGTTCTTTCTTTTCGCTGTCAGTCAGGTTTCTATTCTTCAAAGCTTTACCGATCTCCTGCAATTTGTCCAGTGCTTCCAATATTTCTTCATGTTCCAAGATCAAAATTCGTATAGGATGCCCCTCCTCCAATTCATTTTTCATCTCTTCAACTTCGTCTTCTACAGCTTTCAAATGAATATCGCAGAAATTTTTGAATTCTTCTTTACCGAAATCTTCTTCCTGGACTAGTCTCTGTTCTGCTTTCGATATCTCAACTGGTGTAGCTCTTTTTATCTTTTCCAGCGCTTCCTTTTCTGAAACTTCACCTTCAGCGAGCCCCCTCAAACTTTCATAAAGTTCTTCGACACTCATATTTATCACTTTAATCACTATAATGTGGGTAAAGTATATAAACCTTGTCACCTATAGTACCTATGATGAATCATGGTCGCGGGTAAAAAGAAAGGGGTAAAGCTTGACGGTACAAAGGGTGAGATACTTGAAAATCTACTTTCTAAAAATCTCACTGCCTTAGAGCTAGCCGATATTTTATCGATAAATGAAAGCGCTGTCAGAAGACACTTGAACAATCTCGAATCGGACGGGTTAATAGAATCCTATTTCGAGAAAGCCGATAAAGGGCGGCCTAAGAAGTACTTTACTCTTACTGATGGAGGAAAGAAAACTTTCCCTAGGCAGATCGAACTTTTGTTAGAACTTATAATTAAAAACATAAGAAAAGAGTTCGACGAAGATATCTCTTCTAGTTTGAAAGAAAAATTGGTTAAAGATCTGATAGACCTGTTTCCAGAAGTAGATGAAGATGAAATACTGGAGAGGAAAATAGAAAAAGTGGTGGAAGGCTCGAACGAGATGGGATTCTACACATCATATTCTGAGGAAGACGGGTCTTATCACCTCAGTTTCAGAAATTGTGCTTTTGGAGGTCTTCCAAAGGAAGAGGCAAGATGGTTATGTGAGGCCCATAAAAAAGTGATGGAAAAATTGCTAGGAGGAGTAGAACTCCAGCAGAAAAGTTCGATGGTTGAAGGTGATCATACGTGTATTCAAAAGATAAGTGATTGAGATGAAAAGAGAGATCATCAAGATAGACCATGATATCTGTGACGGTTGTGGAGAATGTGTGAAAGGCTGCCCCGAGGGAGCGCTGCAGATCATCGATGGAAAAGCTAGACTCGTGAACGAGGTCTTTTGCGATGGACTAGGGGCTTGTATAGGAGAATGCCCTAAAGGTGCTATCGAGGTAATTAAGAGGGAAGCGGAACCTTATGACGAAAAAACGGTCGTGGAAAACATAGCAGAACAGGAAGAAAAAGTTCTAAAGGCCCATCTGGAGCATCTAAAAGAACACGGTCAGACAGACCTACTTAAAGAAGCTGAAGAACGTCTTGAAGAATTAGGAATCGATAGCCCTGTAGAGATAAAAAAAGAAAAAGAATCTCAAGGTCATAATTGTCCAGGTTCGGCCGTTGGCCAGTGGGATAGTGAAGAGAAAAAGGAGGAAGGTCGTTTGAGTCCACGCCTCCAGCAGTGGCCCGTTCAACTGAGTCTCGTTCCTATCCAGGCTCCGTATTTCGACGATAGCGATTTAGTCATTGCGGCGGACTGTGTACCCTTTGCCTATCCGAACTTCCATCCTGACTTTTTAAAGAACAGTTCTCTGATAATTGGATGTCCCAAGCTGGATAATGCCGAACACTACGTTGAAAAACTTACTGAGATATTCAAACAGAACGATATAAACAGCCTAAGAGTGGTACATATGGAAGTACCGTGCTGTTTTGGATTGGAAAAAATGGTAAAAAAAGCTCTTTCAGAAGCGGGTAAGGATATACCCATAGAAGATGTAACTATATCCGTTAAAGGTAAAGAAAAATGAGGTGGAAGATTTGGAAATAATAGATTTGAATGAGATAAAGCCAGATGAAGAAAAGTTCAGCCCGAATATATTGATACAACAGGATGAAGTCGAGGTGGTTTTACTGACTTTCAGTCCAGGTCAAGGTCTTAAAGAACACACGACTCCTGTCGACGTGTTCTTCTATGTGGTTGAAGGGACCGCTGAGATACAGGTTGGAGATGAGATAAAACAGGTCGACGAGAAAAGCATAGTTTTGAGTCCCAAAGATATCCCCCATAATGTAAAGAACACCTCCGATGAAGATGCAAAGATCCTGGTAGTAAAAACGCCCAAACCCAGATGAGGTGATCAATCCCTTTTCATTGAGTCCTTCTTAACCACTAGTAAAAGTATAGGTGTCTTTAAAAGCTGAAGTCGGGATTTGAGCTTAAGTAAAAGATGTGACTAAACTTTGAAAGCCCATTTCCTGATAGGGGTTAGTGGTTATAAAAATTATAAAAAAGAAGTGAGAAAGTGGTTTCCTTTTACTTCCCAGTTATATTTTGTCGTTTCTTATGGTAAAATGTTACGCAGATAATCACTGCCAATAGCAGGGATGATGACGTAAAGCCAGGGATATTTATTTCCGGTGCCTCTACATCGTCTTCTACTGGATACGCATGTTTGACCTGTTCCTCTCTAGATAAATCCTGCAGGATAGGGTATCCATCCTTATCAGCATCCACATCATCCTTTTCCACTGTCTCCCAAATAGCTTCGAAATCAAAGCTATCCATATTGTTTGGTGCGGCTTCTCCTGTCATCTCGTTGGTCTTAAGAGGCGTCCCTGGTCCGAGTTCACCATCGCTTGTATCTATTTCAGCAGTTCCGTTATCCCAATAAGAGTCTAACACCAAACCATCGTTCCATCCTACGAGTCCGCCTTCTATTTGGCCGCCCACACCACCAGATGAATAGGATGTAGTGATTGTGCCTTTATCATTTTTTCCAACAAGTCCGCCTATCCAAAAGTATCCGCTCACTCCAGCGTTTGTATACGAGTTCTCCACGGTAGCTAGAGAGCCAGAATTGTGTCCAACGAGTCCACCTGCATTGCTGCCTCCACTAACTTTACCGGCTACAAACGATTTTGACACCGTGCCATTATTGTTCGCTCCCACGAGTCCGCCTATATGATAACTTTTCCCACTCACGTTACCGACTGTAAACGATTTTGATACCGTGCCACCATAGTTCGTTCCTACTAATCCGCCTACACTTATTTTTCCCTTTACGTGGACATCTAAGAGTCCCAATTCGGTAACTTCTGATCCGTTTTCGATAGATCCAAAAAGCCCCACATGACTTGTTTCATTTCGGTCTATGTAAAGATCGCTTATCTTATACCCGTTCCCGTAGAAAGTGCCTGCAAAATTTTCTATCGGGTTCCAACCATCCTGAGTATCGACTAATTGATTGTAACCTGAAGTATCTTCATCCAGGTCTGCCATCAAAACGTAGACTCCACCTAAATCGTTTCTTACATCATCTAAGTCATTCCAGTCATTGACTTCTTGTGCAACTTGAGTTTCAATTTTTTCCTTTTCTTCTGCTGCACTGACTCCGACCGCTACGATCAAGGCGTTCAACAAAAACAGACTTGTAATCACTAAAGTTAACAGTTTTCTATTCATTTTATCTTCCCTATCGAGTTTATCCATTATCTTTTAACCTCCTCTAAATTTATTTGCGATAAAAGGTTATAGATTTAGGATATATATATAACAATACTATGGCAATTTTTATGTAGTTAAAAATAAGAGAATGATATTTTTAGCTATTCGATTAGCAAAGACCCTAGTAGTAAAAACATCTAGACCCAAATTAAAGAATCAATCTCTTTCGTTGACCCATTCCACAAGAGGTTTCAGCCTGTCATGTAGTTCCTTTCCATCTACTGTGAGAGTATAGCTGACTTTTGGAGGAGCAGATTCCTCTACATTCCTGTTCACTAAACCTTCTTCTCCCAATTCTTTCAATCTATCCGACAAAGACTTCGGACTTATACCGTTTAAAGTCCTCTGAAGTTCGTTGAATCTGTATCCTTCTTCATTTTCACCTAAGTGACTGATTATGCAGATTGCCCACTTCTTTGATACGGTATCAATGATCCCTTCTACAGGGCACAGACATGTCTTTTCACAGCATTCCTCTTCTTTTTCCACCATTGACCTCACCATTCCCTATTAGATATCAGAAGCGGGTACTTATACTTTATTATTTAAAGTAAGATTATTTAATATATCAAAATACTTATCCTTAAGATCACTTAAAGATCAGTTTTTTCTGATTTTCAGACAGAAGATTTAATTATAATCCATTTTTTAGGTTTGATTGTAGACATGAATAGCGATGTCAAAGTTGTTCGGGACCCTGACGATGTAAAAATCGCTATCGAAGATACTAGGAGCGATATCCTCTCTCTCCTCAGGGTTAACGACATGACCATAACCCAGATAGCAGAGAATCTGAACAAGGATCACTCAACTATCTACCGACACATAAAGAAACTCCAGGAAGCAGGATATGTGAAAGAGATATCTCAGATGAAAGACAATCACATACCTAAAAAGGTGTATACTCGCACTGCAGACGCTTTTTTACTCTCCCCTACTTCGATCGACGGAGGCGAACCTTCAGAACTGATGATGGATTGGGAAATAGAGAATGCTAGGAAGATATTAGAGCTCTTGGAGATAATGGGTTATTCCGTAGATGCCGATGAAGAAGAGATGGTTGACATATTATCGAAGATATTCGTAGAGTTGAAAGAAAAAGTCTCGAAACCGATCGAAGAGGCTGAAGATGAGATAGGAGAACTTAGTTTCCCGCTTTTGATGAGATTTGAACTTTTGATGTTCCTTTTAGAAAAAAGGAAAAGCGAAGACATAGAAGAGAAATTCGAAAAATTGTTGACCAAGCTCGATATCGATTAGAATAGACATACCACTATGGAATTTCTAAGTACCTTTTCTAGAGCTGTAAAAGGAAAAATAAGAAAAACTAAGGTTTGAAAGGTGTTTAAGTTTCCCTGAAGTTTCGTCAATTTTCAATCGATGAATTTGATATTCAAGTCGTGGGTCGAACACGAGATACAGGGATCATAGGCTCTAACAAGCATTGATAGCTGCTTCTCTACCTCTTCTTCAGGCTTTGAGATGATATCGGGGACCATCTTTTCCATATCCAGCTGTATGTTTCCGTGGTTCTGATTAGTCGGTATCACACAATTCGCCTCGGTGCACTTACCATCTTTGTCGTAAGTATAGTCATGGAACAATATGCCTCTAGGGACTTCTACTGCCCCTATACCTCTACCAGCTTTTGGTTCAATATCCGGTGAATTGTATTCTTCCTGTTCTTCTAGACCTTCATCGAGTAGTTCCTCTATTAATCTGATGGAATCCTCGACGCTATGAACTACCTCAACAACTTGAGCAATAGTATTCATGAATGGATTACACACCAGCGGATCGAAATCGAATTTTTCCGCGATATCTTTAGCCATCGGGCTTAACTGGCCATAATTGTTGTTAAGTCTTGCTAGAGCACCCACCATATATGATTCGCGATTATTTTTAGTGTACTTAGCGGTAGACTGGGGCACCGTGTACTCATTAGTTATCTCTAGATACTCTTCTACTGGAGTTCTTCCAGTGTCAGAAGAACAGATGTCTCCATCATAGAGTGCAAATTCATCTTCATGAGTCAAAGAGATATATTCTGTCTCTCTCTCAAAAGCTGGAATCTTTGATTCTAGATCGTTCAACAGATTTGCCACGGCGGTCAAGTCATTGAATGAACCTTCAAGTTTGTTCTTCAGTTCCATAAGCTCATTTTCTGTTGGAATCTTTGAAAAACCCCCGGGGATCAACCTCTGTGGATGGGTGGTCCTACCAGTGATCACATCGGACATTTCATTCGCCAATCGATGAAGTCTAATTACTGTTTTGACCTCTTCTTCGTGAGTTTCTGTAAGGGGAACGACAGACTTAGAATCCATCAGATCAGGAAGTGCAAGATAGCCAACATGCAACACATGGCTCTGCATGTTCTCCCCGTGAAGAGCGAGCTTTCTAAGCTTTTTATCCTGCTCGGACACATCGATATCCATCGCATCTTCCGTGGCTTTCAGTGAAGCCAAAGTATGACCTATAGAACAGATCCCACATATCCTTGAAGTGACGTGGTGGAGTTCTGTCCAATCTCTATCTACAACTAATGATTCAAAAAATCTTGGGGCTTCCACGACCTGCCATTCGCACTTCTCTATCTTTCCATTTCTGGCATTCACTTCTATATTACCGTGACCTTCAACTCTTGTCAAATATTCAACATCTATATCTACATCTTCACTCATCTTCTCTCGCCTCCTTCTGCCAGGTGAAATAGAGGTCAAATTTTTTCATGACCTCTTCAGCGGTCAATCCATATTCTTCTAGGACTTCTTCATGAGCCTCTTCGTTCGGATTGTCTATCATACCTCTGCATCCCCAACAGATAGTACCTTCATTGACACAGCAGGAATCGCATCCAGCTCTTGTCACTGGTCCGACACAAAACTCGTCTCTTTCAAATGCGCATACGTTCTCGTTCAGTTTACATTCCACACAGACGGGATAATCCGGTATATTGGGTTCTCTACCCATCACGATAGATTGAACTACATGTAGGAATTCCTCTCTATCTATAGGGCAACCGTGGACTTCATAATCTACGTCAACTACGGCCTTCGCGGGTTTGGCTTTTTCCCAAGCCTCGTAATGTTCTCTTTCGTCTCCATAAACTCTTTCCTGAACTTTTTCGAAATCCTGTGCATTCCTTATCGAGTTTATACCTCCAATAGTCGCGCATGCCCCGATAGCTACAACGATGTCGGCATTATTTCTTATCTCCTTCAACCTTTCTTCAGCGTGTGAATCCGTTATGGATCCTTCGATAAACGCGACGTCATAGTCATCACTGTGTTCCGTCATAACCTCTCTAAAGCTTACGAGTTCCACTATATTCAGCAAGTCCAAAATTTTCTCTTCTAAATTAGCGACCTGTAATTGATCACCTTCACATCCTGCGAAATCGAAGAATGCGGCTTTAGGTCTTTCTTCAGGTTTCATCATAACGCCTCCTCAAAATCTTTTATGTTGTCATAATTGAAAACAGGTCCATCCTGGCAGACGTATAACTCTTCTTTCTCACCGTTTATCTGGCAGTGACCACATTTGCCTACGCCGCATTTCATCCTCCTCTCTAAAGAAAGATATATCCTCTCGTCAGGTACTTTCTTCTCCTTCAGTTCCTGCAGCACGAATCTATACATAATAGGAGGACCGCATACAACCGTATAACTGTTATCTAGATCGATATCTATCCCTGGAATCAGAGTTGTGATCACACCCACGTTTCCTTCCCAGCAAACATCATCTGGGCACTCGTCCACAGTCTCCCTATAATCTATATTGTTCATATCTCTCCATTCTTCAACTTCGTCTTCATATAGGAGTTCACACGGCTTTCTACATCCATACAGTATCTTGATGTCTTCAAATTCTTCCCTATTATCCAGCGAGTAGTTGATCAGTGACCGCAGAGGTGCTATACCGAGACCTCCAGCAATAAAGATCACGTCATGTCCTCTCAATTCTTCTACAGGGAATCCTTCGCCATAAGGCCCTCTAATGCCTATCTTATCCCCTTCTTTGAGGTTATGGATCACATTGGTGACATTGCCAACTTTTCTTATACATAACTCGAAACTGTTTCCTTCCTTAGTAGGTGACGAACTTATAGATATAGGGGCTTCACCCACTCCTGGGACTGAGACCTCGACGAATTGTCCGGGATCATGACCCAATTGCTCGCCACTGTCCAACTCTATCTCAAACAGCTTTTCCCTTTCGGCCATCTTCTCTACACTCAATATCGTGGCATTTTCAGGTAGATAGGGTGAATCTTTTTTATTCATCTTTATCACTCCATAATTTATTGAAGATATCAGTTGGATCCGCTATATCTGGAACACACTGAGACGAGCATCTCCCGCAGCCAACGCAGGCGATGTCTCCGAATCTATTATAGAGATATCTGCCTTTTCTCATGTATCTATGCCTGTACCTCTCGGCTCTCTCTTCTCTAAAGTTCTCCCCTCCTGCCACCTCTGCAAATGCTTCCAACATGCAGCCGTCCCACTGTCTCATCCTTTCTCCCTCTTCCAGCGAGATATCGCTAAAATCCTGAACATCGAAACAATAACAGGTCGGACAGACGATATTACATGTTCCACAACTGTAACAGTCCTCTGCGTTTTCCTCCCAAAAATCCTCATCACCGTAATTCTCTGCAAGAAGCCAGGGCAAGTTTTGTGGTGAGAAATCCAGTTCCTTTTCAAATCCGTTCTGGATATTCTCCTCGATATTTTCAACTTCTTCCACTTCTTCTGGTTCTGCATCTCTCATCTCCAAAGATTCTCTTTCTAAAAGCTCTCTGCCTTTTGAAGTACCTATCTCGACCGCGTATCTGTCTCCTAGGTCTGTCAACATCAGATCGTATCCATCTTCGATGGTGGCGGTGCCCATGCTTCCTGCAAAGGACCATTCAGAAATCTGCTTCATATTGACACCGATCAAAACCGATTTCTCTCTTTTCTCTAAGTAATTATCGTCTTCTGGAGAATCAGCAAAAACCTTATCCATCTGTTTTATGGCTTCAAGATCATAAGGATGTATACCGATGATTATTCGAGGAACAACTTCATTGACTGCCTCCATCTCGATTCCTTCCCTAGTTTCATATTCAACCAAGGTTTCCCTTTGTGGCATGAAATACTTTTTCGGCGGTAGTATCGTTACGTCGTAATCCAATTCTAGTTCTTCCGCATTCTCAAGTTTGTCGAACACATATTTGGAATCTTTTGATTTTACACCCACTACCTCTTTCTCGTTGTTTGCGATGAGTTCGTCAACAAAATTTTCAAGATCCTCTTTTTTTATCACTTTCATATATCTCAACTCACTCTTGCGACCTTCTACTAGGGGCAATTAGAACGCATTTTTAAAACTTTCGTTGTTTTTTGATAGATTCTACCCAAAGTCTGAGAGGTCGTTATTGAACAGAGAAGCCGTGATTAAAATTTGTATGATATTATTGAATACGAAGTTGTCAAGGAAAAAAAAGAATTTAAGGGAAGACTGCCTTGCAGACCAAAAAAATTGATATTCTTTCATTCACCCTTCCGCCTGTGCCTGTTCTGATAGGACCTTATAGCTCTCAAAAAATCTATCTTCCTGAACCCGGGCCAATACACGTCCGTAAAATAGAGTTCCGAATAGGCCGATTGCCAAAGTAAAAAGTTGGAGATCCTCTCTTCTCCACTGGTTCTTAGGATGAGATCAGGATCTGGAAAATTAGAAGTGTACAAGCTCTCTGCGAACACTTTCTCGTCGATATCCTTGATGTTTAGCCTACCTTCTTTAACATCTTTTGCTATCTTCTGTATTCCTTGTATGATCTCCTCTCTCCCTCCATAGCCCACAGCTACATTGAAAAAATAATTGTCGTAATCTTTTGTCTTTTTTTCGGCATACTTTATCGAATCCTTGACCTCTCTTGGCAATTTTTGTATATCACCTATAGCGTTTATCTTAATTTCGTTTTCGTGGATCCTATCGTCTTCAGCCGCCCTTTTGAACTCTTTATTAAAAAGATCCATCAAGTGCTGGACTTCGTTAGAATCACGTTTGAAGTTTTCTGTAGAAAAGGCATAAACAGTCAATATTTTTATACCTATCTCTATACACCATTCTAACATATCATCTAATTTTTCTTTACCTTTAGTGTGACCCGACTCCTTTTCGAGACCAAGCTGCCTTGCAAATCTACGGTTACCATCCATTATAACCGCCACGTGAGTCGGCAAATCTTTTCCGTCCTTTATCTCTTTGAGCAATTTTTTTTCATAAGCCTGATATGCCGTGTCAGATATGGTCTTGGAGATCTCACTAATCGCTAGTCACCAAACTAAAATTAGAGTCAAATCCTATAAAAAGATATTGGATGATTAGCTTAGGATCTAGTAGATATTAAGCGGTAAAGAAGCGGTTCCTTCTTAAAAACATCATAACCATTATATACAGATAGTATTATGGGAAACCAGGTGGTGTAATTGGACCATAAAAAATTATATATTCCGGGACCGACGGAAGTAAGAAAGGAAATTATCGAGGCGATGAACGAGCCCATGTTCGGCCATCGAATGGAGAAGATGACCGATCTCTATACTACTATTGTAGAAGATACTAAAGAATTCCTTGATACGGACAAACACGTGATCATATTGACCGCCTCGGGAACAGAGTTCATGGAGAGTTCTATATTAAATCTCGTTGACAATAAAGTACTCTGTTCTACCTGCGGAAGCTTCAGTGAAAGACAGGCTAACGTCGCAGAACGACTCGGAAAGGATGTAGATAGGTTAGAATACGAGTGGGGGAAAGCAGTGAAGCCCGAAGATGTAAGAGAGGCTTTAGAAAAAGATGACTACGATGCGTTCACCTGTGTTATGAATGAAACTTCAACTGGTGTAAGAAATCCGCTTGAGGAGATAGGCAAAGTGTTAGAAGATTATCCAGACACCTTTTTCATTGTCGATGCTATATCTGCACTGGGAGGCGATTACATAGATCTAGAGGATAGCAATATTGACGTCATATACACTTCTGTACAGAAGGCCTTTGCTATGCCGCCAGGACTTGCCGTATGTGTTGTAGATGACGATGCCTATCAGCACGAAAAGAAAAAAGATTCTTCCTCATGGTATGGCGGCTTCCAGAGGAGTATAGATTACTATAAAAGAAAGGGTCAGACACATTCGACGCCGGCTGTATCACTGATGCTCGCTTATAGAAAGCAGATGAAGAACATGTTGGAAGAGGGACACAAACAGAGAGACAAGAGGCACAAAGATATGGCGGAATATACAAGAGATTGGGCATACGAGCATTTCGATATGTTTCCAGAAGAAGGATACATGTCTCAGACCGTGAGCACGATAGAAAACACGCAGGGACTCAATATGGCCGAGACGATAAAAGAGGTCAACGAGAAGTACGATCTCGCCTTCGCTAACGGATACGGATCAAAGTTAAAAGAGAAGACCTTTAGAATAGGACATATGGGAGAGCATAGGGTGGAAGATATCAAGGAGCTGACAGACGCTATAGAAGATGTCGCGGGATTGTGATAATCATGGCAAAAAAAGTTTTGATATGTAATCCTGTTGCGGAAGAAGCTGTGGAAATGTTAGAAGATGCGGGCCTAAAAGTAGATAAGGAATTCGGCATGTCTAAAGAGGAATTGACAGAAAAAGTTCCACCATATCACGGCATGGTCGTCAGGAGTTCTACCAAAGTTAGAGAGCCTACCATCGATGCGGCAGAGAATCTAGAAGTGATAGGAAGGCCTGGAATAGGACTCGATAACATAGATTTGGAATATGCTGAGGATAAAGGTATAGCTGTATACAACACTCCGACCGCCACCACTATCTCCGTAGCGGAACTCACTCTAACTCATATCCTCGCTTCCTATAGAGACATAGTCGCGGGGACTAATAGTCTCAGGAAAGGTGAATGGATAAAGAGTGAACTCGCTAGTAATGAGATATACGGCAAAAAATTGGGCATTATCGGTTACGGGAATATAGGTCAGACGGTCGGCGAAAAAGCTGACGCGTTAGGTATGGACGTTATAGCATACGATGTCAGAGATCTCGAAGAAACAGAACCGGCAGAGATGGTTGACTTGGACACCGTCCTGAAAGAAAGCGATGTTGTCACTATCCACGTCCCACATATGGAATCGACTCATCATCTGATCAGCGACGACGAATTCGAAAAGATGAAAGAGAACGCCGCTTTGGTCGACTGCTCTAGAGGCGGAGTCGTAGATGAAGATGCACTACATGAAGCTTTGAAGAACGAGGAGATCAGATTCGGCAGCAAGGACGTTTTCGAAGAAGAGCCTCCAGGTGAACACAGATTGTTCGAACTCGATAATTTCCACGCAACTCCCCACATAGGAGCACAGACCGAAGAAGGTCAGATCAGAGCCGGTACACAAGCTGCAGAGAAGATAATCGATGAACTCAAATAAAAATCCTTTATTTTTTTAAACTCGTAAAATTTGAGGTGTTAACATGGTAGAATTGAGACCGTTCAAAGGAATCCAATACAATAAAGAAAAAGTTGAAGATATGGATAAAGTCATAACTCAGCCTTACGACAAGATTTCTGACGAGATGCGTGAGAAGTATTACGAAAAGAGCGAATACAACTACTGTAAGCTGATACTCCCTAAGGAAGAGAACAGATATGAAATATCGGCCCAGAGACTTAATGAGTGGATGCAAGAGAATGTTTTACAAAAAGAAGAAGAACCAGGCATCTACATTTATTACCAGGACTTCGAGGTGCTTGGAGAGAGATATACCAGGAAAGGATTTGTTTCCGCCGTAAAACTTCACCCCTTCAAGGAAGAGATCGTTTTACCTCACGAGGAGACTCACAAGGGACCGAAAATCGACAGACTGAAGATGTTGAGGGCTACGGAGAAAAATCTAGAGGCGGGATTCATGTTGTACAGCGATGAGGAAAAAACTACGATAGACATTTTCGATGAAATCACCAAAGAAGAACCACTTTATGAAGGAACGGATGATCTTGGAGTCCACAGTAAAGTTTGGAAGATCGAAGATAAAGAGAAGATAGAAAAGGTACAAGAGGTACTTCAACATGAACAGATCGTCATCGCCGACGGACATCATCGCTATGAAACAGCGGTCAATTACAGGGATGAGATGAGGGAAAAAAATCCAGATTACCAGGATAACGAAGCTTTCAACTGGAGGATGACCTACATGGTTCCAGTGGAAGACCCCGGTCTAAAGATACTTCCGGGACATAGATTACTACTTCAAGAAGAGATTAAAGACAAACATATCGAACAAATTGAGGATCATTTTGAAATAAGTGAACTAAGAGAAGGTGAAGAGGAAGAATTCCTTGAGGAAAATGATGATACCACCTCTTTTGTACTCTATGACGAGAACAGGATATTGGGACTCAGATTAAAAAATAGAGAAACGATAGAGAAATTCATGTCTGAACATTACTCAGAAGATTATAAGAACCTGGATGTGGTTACGCTGAGAGATGTGATATTCGAAGGTATCATGGATCTGAAAGACCTTCATATCGATGAGGATATCTCCTACGAGAGATGGGCTGAAGATGCCATGGAAAAAGTCGAGGATGACAAAGCGACAGTTGCTTTCCTAGTTAACGCGACGAGACCAGAAGAAGTTCTCAACGTGGCAAAAAATGGGGAAAGGATGCCGCAGAAATCTACGGATTTCTATCCCAAAATAGATTCTGGGTTCATGATGATGGACATACAGACCGGAGAGACTCTTTAAAAACCTCTCTATTTTCCTATCTTTTTAAATTTCCTTTCTACTGCATCTAAAAGTAATGCTAATGAGATGAACAGACGGCTATCCAATTTGTCTTCTAAGTCATCATCGATCTGTAATCTGTACATTTTTTTTAATAAAGAGACTCTTTGTTTGCAGACACCTATCTTTTTCCCATCACGATAAAGTTTGTACCTATAGGGTAATCTTTTCAATCCTTTGAACCGTATCACCTCTTTAACCAGTGAATCTTCTTCCGCCTCGGCGACAACTTCTCTATTTTCATCAAAAATTTTCCATTCACCGAGTACCATCGATTTAGCCCAGTTCCTCTTCAGGAAACCTAATGTGTTCTCCGTCCCACTTTCAAATACTTGAAAAGTCCCGGTAAAATCTAATATATTTCTCTGCTTAATCCTGAATAATTCGTCAGTCTTATCTTTAGTCCTGAACAACCTAAGTTCACCTTTAATACTTAGTGACTTTTCCTGGCAGAAAGCAATATTATTCCCTTCACTATCTTTGACGTAATATTCATTTCCTAGAGATAAAAATTTCTTTTTGATTATGAATTCGTTGTCTTCGAACGAGAACGGTGAAATAGCTTCCTTCGGGCCCTTTCCACTCAAATAATCACTATTCACATAAAGAAAGATTTAGTTTATAAATCTTCGCTGAACTCTTCAGCAAACTTACGCATCCTTTTCGCGCTCTTATGATACCCCTGTTCTTCGGTCCTCTCTATCTGTTGTTCGAATCTCTCCTTTCCTCCGGCAGTATTATCGGCATGGCACACGATCTTTTCCTCCAGTGTTTCCGGAACGTAATTTCTTAGAGGAAGGTCGACCTCTTCGGCCTCCTCTCTAGTGATCCCACCACCTATATGTCTCTCGACTATCTTCGCTAGTTCTTCTGACCAACCCTGCTCTTTTATGAGGTGAGCACCTTCTACCCCGTGATCTACTCCATGAGTTACAGTCCTTCCTACATCGTGCAGTAATGCACCAGCGATCACCAATCTTAAATCACCTCCATTAGATTCTTGAAGATGTAAAGCTCGGTCAAGTACGGCCATAGTGTGTTTCATCAGATCATCGTCCATACCTTTCTCCCTGGCGAATCTATAGCACTCTTCCGCTGTAGGTATATTCGAATGGTCAATGACACGCTTTTCACTTTTAGATGGTAATATACTAATCTCTCCTCCTTTTAATTTGGTAATAGATCTGTTATTATATCGATCAAGGAAAACTGCTAAGGAAGCTACCTCCGAGTGAGGCTGTGCACCGACAGCTACATTGTGGTCCGCAATATCGTAAACTTTTCTCGGAACCTTCTTAGATCCTACTATTATGAGCGGATTTTTTATCTCGTTTTTCTCGAAAAATCGGTTTATATCTTCGCCATACATGGTCAGATGGATAGTGTCCCCTTCCCATCGCTCTATAAGATGTTTCCAATCTTCTTCCTCTTCAACTCGAAAATCGCCACCAAATCGATCGGCTACATCTTCTAAAGATTCTTTTATATCCCGATCTAATTTTGGCATATACATTCTGTCAAGACCGAATGCTCTGGAGGTCAAACCTACATGGGTCGTCATCCTTTTGTCTCTATCTGGCCGGTGTCCCAATCTCAATACAGAAGACAATCATCTCACCATGGACCTTCGTCTTCTTCAGAGGTGTCTTTAGCTTCTTCAGATTTTTTATAATTATCTTCATCGGACTCAGTTTTTCCAAAGTCTTCTTCCGGCTCTTCAAAGTCTTCATCGATTTCGCTTTCGATTTTTCCTTCGTCTTCTTCGATCTCATCATCAATCTCTAATATTTCCAACTCACCCTCACCTACTAGTGGGACAAGAACCCCCTTCGTTAGAGGAAAAGAGGAAGCAAAACCGAGTAAACCGCTAGGTATTATATATGAGAGAGATCTTATATTTTCATAGTACCCAGCATGAAAGATTATCCAGCCGAATATGGCGATCGTGATCCCTGTCAACAACCAACTTACGACTTCAGGAACCAAGGTCAGATCTGAGAGACGGAAAAAGATAGGAATGGTGAAACATACTAGTAGAGCTAACAATGAGAACCAGAAAAAGATAGCATGGTCCCCGTAAAGAGGCATGACAGCATAAATGAAAAAGATCACCGTGATTATCATGGCTATACCAGAGACCAGAGCTAATACCTCTTCAGAAAATTCTGAAAAGATCTCATCAATTTCTTTCAAATCCATTTTATCTCCCTTCTTTGATTTCTTCTATCCTATGTCCTTTATATTTCAACTTGATCGATCGTTTGACAAGACCCTCTAGAGTTATCCCACTGTAACCTATCTTTTTACTTATATCATTAGCGAAGGTATCGCCCTCTTTTACCGATTCCAATATCTGTTCTTCCAGTTCCTCGAACTCGTCTTCATCCATCATGGCCGCAAAAAGTACATCACTTATTTCCTTTATAGGTACTGATGCATCAATATGAACGTCAGAATAATAAGTGTGATAGGCCTTTTGAGTTTCCCTACCAGTGTGTTGCCACCTTGTTTCCACCAGGTCCATTTTATCGAATATTTTTAAGGTCTTTTTACCTTCATCACCGTATTTCTCCTCTATATCATCCTCGGTTTGCCAACCTTCCGCGAGGTCTGTATATACCTCTTTCTTTACGTTGGTACTAACGGCTCTAAGTATGGGAACTAATTCTGTCACATCTTTGATGACTTTAACTCGGCTCATGATATCTCTAACACCCTATTGCACGATAAAATTTAATATTTTCCTATAATCTATGTTTTTCCACGCCTAAAATTACGCTTTCGAGGATTTAAGTCTCTCTTCGCTCTTTTTATGAAAGTGGGAATACTTTCTACATCCTTCACTTCTTTTTTCAAGTATTTTATCAACTGTTTTCTGTACTCGACATCATATTTGATATCGTTCGATTCACAGGCTTTTTTGATCTTATAACAAAGTTTGCCTCCACTAGAGTCCCAATCTGTCAAGATTATCACTTTCTCATGGTCACCTCTAAGTCCTTCTATGATCCTGAATATAGTCTTGCCTTTCTTTATCTTTATTATCTTGCGCTCAAACCCCAAACTTCTCAAAGCTTTCATATCCTTCCTCCCTTCAACGATAACAGGAATAGCTTTGTCCTCATTTTTCATCCTGTCTAAGATATTCAAGATCCCTTCCAACTCTTCTTTTAATCTCATCAGTGACCCTCTGACATTCTTTCGATTTTATCTATCAACTCAGTTTTATCCACACCACCAAAATACATCCTTTTATTTTTTGTAGTTTTCCCTCGAACGATATTAATCCTTTTCTTTGAGATCTCCAACAAATCTGCGAACAATCTTACAAGCGCCTTATTTGCTTCCCCATGGACAGCTGTTTCTTTCACCGAGATCTTCACTTGATTTCGCCATGGATTCACACCACAGATCTCAGTGCTTGACGAATCGGGAGATACTTTGATATCTAAATAGATACCTTCATCGCTCATCTCGATACATTCTGATAACTTTTCTCTCTCCATAATTTTTCTCTTCCTATCATCGTAAAATAAGTGAGGTATTCATTTAACATGCGTTCCTACCGAATTATAAAAATCAACCGATTGCAGAGATCGAATTATTATCTTCAAACGGATACAGGTCTTGTTCTTTCAGCCCTGTTACTATAGACATCAATTTTATTTTATCTTTACATTCATTATCTATTCGGGCTCCGACTATAACACCTGCTCTAGGATCAAGTTTCGAGGTCATCCTCCCGACTATATCGTTCATCTTTTTTACTGATAAACTGTTAGAACCACCGGTAAGGTGAATGAGTGCTTTATCCGCTCCTCTATAATCTGCATTAAGGAAGGGATTACCTTCCGCATCTTTGACGACATTTTCAGGTTCTTTACTGTGTGCCTCTCCGGTCATCAAAGTAGAATAACTCCCCCCTCCAAGAACGGATCGAAGATCATTGAAATCCAAGTTGATCAACGACTGTTTAGTGATGGTCTCTGTAACGCTTTTTACCAGGCTAGAGATCACAGAATCCATCAAACCGAAACCTTTGTCTATAGGCATATCGGGGCTGACCTCAAGAAGTTTATCGTTTTCCAGTATTATGGTTGAATTCGCATACGATTCGATCTCATGAACACTTCTCCATGCCAATTGTTTCCGATTACCTTCGACAGAGAACGGCAAAGTCACGATATCAATCACCATCGCTCCGCTTCTTCTAGCTATCTCCGTTATTACAGGAGTTGCCCCGGTACCAGTTCCCCCTCCCAGACCAGTAGTTAAAAAGACAAGGTCTGCGTCGGAAAACAATTTTTTGAATCCGCCACTAGCCGATTCAGCGCATTCCTTCCCTACTGAGGGATTACCACCTGCTCCCCTCCCATAATTGTGAGACCTACCTATAAGCATCTTCTCGTTTGCCTTTTTATTCTGGAGATGTTTTTTATCGGTATTCACGGCTACGGTTTTAGCACCGTGAACCCCGATCCTGCTCAATCTATCTATGCTATTGTTTCCTCCCCCACCTACACCTACCACATAGACATTTAGTTCCGTAGAATCTTGTTTAGATTTTTTGCTTTCTTTTCTTCCTATCATACAGATAACCCGATGGATTTTTAATAGCTAATACCCAAAGACGGATTCACCTACAACTTTTCAATCTTCCTGTTCCATAACTCTCTGGTATTCTTTGATCTTCTCTCTGACATATTCTCTTACAGCCGTCCTTATTGCATCATCGACATCGACCGAGTCCCCTCTCTCTACGAGATTTTCGATCTCACCAACCTTTTGTTTAGGAAGGTCAACGGTGACTTTTGAGATATGATCTGGAGCATTTTTATTTTTAATGAACTCTTTTATAGATGCTCTTATAACTTCTGAGAGCGAGGAAAATGAACCTTCATCAACTAACTCATCCAACTCCTCAGCCATATCTTCGGGTATTCTGACAGTTATGCGCTTTGTGTCCGACACCTTAGGCCTCCTATATTTAATTTAGTCCGACGCATATACGTTAATCGTCAGACAAATACATAAACGTAATCTACACTTATAAATATTTCGGAAATTGTCTTATATTATTTCATAGAAATTCAAAAACATTTCATATTATTTGAAATGACTCAAGGTTCGAACATGTTAAAAGAAGAAAAATAAAAAAAAGTTATTCATATATCCAGTTCTCTTCTACCCTGCTGTATTCTTGGTAGTCCTGACTCTTGAAAAATATATTCAATTCCCTCTCAGCACTTTCTTCTGAATCGGCAGCGTGAACGATATTTCTTCCGATGTCGATACCGAAGTCTCCTCTAATCGTACCTGGACTTGCATCCTGAGGGTCAGTCTCACCTACTATATCTCTGATCAGCGATATTGCCGAATTACCTCTAACAGCCATAGCCACCACGGGACCGGAAGTTATGTATTCCAATAAAGGTTCGTAAAAATCCTTTCCTTCGTGTTCTGCATAGTGTTCCTCTGCCGTTTCTCTGTCTATCTTCATCATCTTCATCGCTACGATGCGGAGGCCTCTTTCTTCGATTCGGGAAACTACTTTCCCTATGAGACCTCGGTGGACACCGTCGGGTTTTACCATCAAAAAGGTCGTTTCCATTTTACTACCGTCCTAATCGGTCTTTTTCTCTATCTTCTTCTTCTCTTCTTCTTCCGTTCCCTTTTTACGGTAGGTCTCTATAGCCTTGTCCTGTGCGTATCTCCTAGTCCACCTCGTTTCCCTCGCCTTTCTGTCGAGATTAAGAAGATTTTTTCGACATTTATTAGAGCAGAAATGGAAAACTTTACCTGTATTTTTTATGTATTGTTTTCCTGTCCCAGGCTCTATCGGTTCTCCACAGAACGAGCACTCTCTCCTTTCAGGCATCTTTATCTCACCCCGATCTCCTTAGCTTCTCTAGCCGTTTCTCTGAGCATCAGGATATCGCCCTTCTGGACGGGTCCCATAACGTTTCTTGTGATTATCCTCCCTTCATCTTCTCCTTTGAGGACTCGTACTTTGACTTGAGTCGCTTCGCCGGTCATACCAGTACGTCCGACGATCTCGACAACTTCTCCGGGGATACTATCTTCTGAAGCCATTTTGAAACTCCTCTCTATTAATTATTGATATTCGATCATTTCAGATCTTCGAGTTCTTTTTTCAAGTCTTCTAACATCTGCTCTCCATCACCTGGATCCACTATAGCGATCGAAGCTGAAGCTGCATCTATACCGGCGGCAGCGCCGAGTTCCTCTTGTGAGGGAACGTAAGCATAAGATACATCTTTCTCTTCACAGAGCAAAGGCAGATGGGCTAATATCTCAGGAGGGTTCACATCTTCTGCCAAAACGGTCAAAACCGCTTCGCCCCTCTCGACATATTTTGTAACCTCGTTCGTGCCTTTTCTTACATTTCCGGTATCTCTCGCTATCTCTACTGCCTCGTATGTCTTGTCCACTATTTCGTCAGGAACTTCAAAGTTCACATACACTTTATCTGTCATCTTAATTCCACCTCATTTCGGACAGAAAACCTGTCCACACATTTCATCGGTTTGAAGTGCACCTCTCTTACTTTAGATATGGTATAAAAAACTTTTTGCGGATTGATCGATTTCATGTTAGCACGATCCCCGGCTTTCCCGGTTCTGCTCTTCTAGCCTTTTTGTCCTCGACTTCTTCAGCCTTCGCCACTTTGACTTCGGCTTCGAACTCATTTTCCAATCGTTTCTTTATCTGATCTAAAACTGAAATCTCAAATCCGTGGTCCACGTACCTATCTAGGATCTTGCCAGGATTTCTAACTGCTCTCTGAGCTATCTCGCTCAATTCCTTTTTCTTTTCTGGGAAGTCGCTACCTAATTCACCCATGATCGTTCCCATATTCGGTTTTTCCATATCCTCTAGAAAGTCTTGGATCTCTTTGAAAGCTTCATATTTCCACTCTTCAGCGACTATCATCTGGATAGTACTGGGCTCCTTTTCAGTAATGTTCTTGATATGGATGATATCTTCTCTCATATTTCGATAGAACTCTTCACCTCTTTCAGCCTTTTCGTCTATTAACGAAATTTTAGATTCTGGCCAGCCTTTCTCGTTGATCAGTACATCTTTACCTAACTCATGCCACATCTCTTCACTCACATGAGGGCTGAAAGGATACAACATCCTGACAAAGGTCTCTAATCCTCTATTGAAGATAATTGATTTTTGAGAGGTATTCTCACTCTCCTCCTTATATTTTAAAAGTTCGTCAAAATAATTCTCCATCTTCTTCAGCCCGTCGCTTATCTTGAAGTTCTCTATATCTACAGCTATCTCACCCGCGATGCGTTGTGTTCTAGAAACTACGTATCTATCTCTCAGATTGCAGTTTTCAATTTCTATATCATCTGATGTGGTTGTTTCATTGTACTTTTCTATGACCTCCCAAACTTTCCTCAAATATTCGAATTTGGACTCGATTCCTTCATCGCTCCATTCAAGTTCTCTTCTAGGGTCTGCCGTGGAAAGAATGAAGTAACGTACGGTGTCCGCTCCATATTCTTCGATCATGTTCCCGGGATCAACAACATTTCCTTTGGATTTAGACATCTTCTCTCCATCTAGTAAGACCATACCTTGTGTGAGCAGTCTTTTGAAAGGTTCTTTCATCTCACACATCCCCATGTCATTGAGTACTTTCACAAAGAACCTAGCGTACATGAGATGTAGTATAGCGTGTTCTATCCCTCCTATGTATTGGTCAACAGGCATCCACTTAGCTAGGTCTTCTTGATTAAATGGTGCATCTTCAAAATCAGGAGAACAATATCTCATGTAGTACCATGAAGAATCAACGAAGGTGTCCATGGTATCTGTTTCCCTCTCAGCCTTTCCACCGCAATTTGGGCACTCGGTTTCTAGAAAACTTTTCTCTTTTTCGAGCGGATTACCAGCCACATCTATATCTATATCAGTAGGAAGTTCAACAGGAAGTTCCTCTTCTGGAACTGGAACCATACCGCAGTCGTCGCAGTAGACCACTGGTATAGGGGCGCCCCAATACCTCTGTCTTGAGATCAGCCAATCTCTCAATCGGTAGTTAACTTCTCTAGTTGCCTTTCCATCATCCTTGAGATCATCGGTTATCTTTTCCCTCGCTTCCTGCGAATTCATACCGTCATAATCTTCAGAATTGATAAGCATACCTTCGCCTTCATATGCCTTATCTAGATCTTCAAAGTTTTCTTGATCTTCGGGTTTTACCACAGGTATTATTGGAAGATCATGTTCCTCTGCAAATTCAAAATCTCTCTGATCGTGAGCGGGGACAGCCATTATAGCTCCGGTTCCATATGTTTCCAATACGAAATCTGCGATATAGATGGGTATCTCTTCATCATTTACTGGATTCACCGCTTTTTTACCGGTGAAGATACCTTCTTTACCTTTCTTTTCCCTCTCGCTGGTTTTCAATCTTTTAGCTCTCTCTACGAAATCTCTTATCTTCTCATCCTTCTTGGCTAATTCTTCTGAGATATCGTGTTCCGGAGCTAATACCATGAAAGTGCATCCGAAAAGGGTGTCCGCTCTTGTAGTATATACTGGGATCTCTTCTCCCTCTAAAGTTTCGAATATTATCTCCGCGCCTTCGCTCCTTCCGATCCAGTCTTCCTGCATCTTTTTTACTTTTTCCGGCCAATCTTCCAATTCTTTTAAATCTTCTAGGAGTTCATCAGCGTAATCGGTGATCTTGAAGAACCACTGATTGAGATCTTTCTTTTCTACCAAAGACTCACATCTCCAGCATCGCCCTCCTTCTACCTGCTCGTTAGCTAGAACAGTTTTACACTCGGAACAGTAATTCACCTCGGCCTCTTTTTTGTAAGCTAGATCTTTCTCGAGGAATTTCAAGAAGAACCACTGGTCCCATTTGTAATAGTCTTTCCAGTGAGAAGCAACTTCACGGTCCCAATCGTAGGAAAGTCCCAATGATTCCATCTGTTCCTTCCATTTGTCTATACATCTTTTGGTCCAATCCTCTGGGCTAATTTGTTTATCAATAGCGGCATTTTCTGTTGGTAGACCGAAGGAGTCCCACCCCATAGGATAGAGAACGTCATATCCTTTCATCCTCTTAAATCTGGCGACAGAATCACCTATAGAGTAGTTGCGCGTATGTCCCATATGAAGGTTACCAGAGGGATATGGATACATTTCCAGAAGGTAGTACTTTGGTTTCTCTGAATCCTCGTCCGGTTTGAAGATACCTGATTCTTTCCAACGTTTTCTCCACTTCTCTTCAGCTTTTTTCAGTGTGTCGAGGAACGATGCCATGTTCTTTGGATTTAAGAGGTGGTATTTTAATATTACACTCGAAGAGTACCAATGTTATCTTGGTATCACAAAAAAATTATAGGTTGCATGGGATAAGGGAGACGTATGAACGGCTGGTGGAACAGACTGGTAAGGGTGGACCTTTCTACAGGTAGGGTCACCTATGAAAAGCTCGGCGAAGACATACTTTACAATTTCATAGGAGGTAGAGGTCTCGGTCTTCGATTGTTATCAGAGGAGATAGATCCGGATATCGATCCTTTACAAGAGAACGTTCTGGTCTTCTCTGCAGGCCCTCTCACAGGAACTCCTGTACCCACTTCAGGTAGATTCTCCGTCTCATCTAAATCGCCTTTGACCGGAACTGTAGCGGATTCCAATGTTGGTGGTTATCTCGGCAGTGAATTTAAGAAAACAGGGTTCGACGCTTTGATAGTTGAAGGGGCTGCTGAAGAACCGACTCATCTGATGATCGATGAAGAAGATATAAGTATAACGAAAACTGATCTTTGGGGATCAGAAACTGGTGAATGTTTAGATAAATTAGATGGTAGGAATGCGGTTATTGGACCAGCCGGCGAAAATCAAGTCCTATACTCCTCTATCGTCACGGACGGTTACCGCGTTTTCGGTAGAGGAGGGATGGGAGCGGTGATGGGTTCAAAAAATTTGAAAGCGATCTCCGTAAAAGGTTCTAAAGAAGTACCGACCGCAGATGAAGAGCGTCTCAAAAAGTACGTGAAAAAGGCCTCTTCCAAGATTTCTTCGTCGCCGGTCACCTCTAGAGGACTCAAAAAGTTCGGAACTCCGATCCTGGTCAATCTTCTAGCTTGGCTTGGGATGTTTTCGAAAAAGAATTTCCAGGAAGCCGCCGGAGAAGACGAGGCTGATAATCTCTCTGGAGAAAAGATGAAAGAGGAAATAGTGGAAGAACACGAAGGTTGCTATACCTGTCCTATAAGGTGCGGATTGAAAACGAAGACAAAAAAAGAAAAAGGAAAAGGTCCGGAGTACGAAAGCGTTTGGGCTCTCGGTTCGAACCTTGGTAATTTCGACCTTGAGAAGACAGCCGAACTGAATTACCGTTGCAACGAATTGGGTCTAGATACCATCTCCACAGGAGGAACACTAGCATGTGCGATGGAGATGAGTGAAGAAGCCCTCCTC
>JAGXLF010000050.1 GCA_018334835.1 Thermoplasmatota archaeon
TTGTGAGGCCAGAGGCAACAGGTTATGGATTGGTTTATATCACTCAAGAGATGCTCAACCACGCTAACGAAGACTTAAAAGGCAAAGAAGTGCTGATATCTGGATCTGGAAACGTTGCCCAGTATGCTCTAGAGAAGTGTAACGAGTTAGGCGCTAAAGTCGTCACGCTATCCGATTCAGACGGCGTCATCTATGATCCTGAAGGTATCGACGGTGAAAAGAAAGATTATGTTTTCAAGCTGAAACAGGAAAGAAGAGGAAGGATAAGAGAGTATGCAGAGGAATACGATGTAGAGTACGTTGAAGGCGGAAATCCCTGGGGTTTCGATGCAGACATAGCTCTTCCCTCAGCGACCCAGAACGAGATCCAAGAAGAGGACGCTCAAAAACTTGTGGATAATGATGTATTCGCAGTGGGCGAAGGAGCGAACATGCCTTCTACGCCAGAAGCGATAGAGATATACCGGGAGAACGATCTGTTATATGCGCCGGCTAAAGCCGCAAATGCTGGAGGCGTAGCTGTTTCTGGCCTGGAGATGGCCCAGAACTCTCAGCGAGAGAGCTGGACATTTGATGAGGTCGATAATAGGCTCCAAGGCATAATGCAGAACATCCATAACAAGTGCTATGAAACTTCCAAGAAATACGGTGATGAAGGCAACTTGATGTTGGGAGCAAACATCGGAGGATTCGTGAAAGTAGCGAAGGCGATGTTAGATCAGGGTCTGATCTGAGGAGAAAGTCAATATAAAAACCCTTTAATACTTTCTAACCTTTTTCTTTTTAGGTATCCGATATGGCCCTTAAATCGATGACCGATGATTGACTGTAAATTGAAACTACTACTAAAACCCGATCAGATGAGAAACCTCAATCACAGATCTCCAAACTTTGCTATACTCCTCTCACTTGACCCGTAACCTGATCTTGTGTTTGTCCATCTTTAATTCGGCCGAGATGTTCGAATTTTCTATATATCCTTCTAGAAAGGTCTTCAAATATTCTGCCATATCCGGAATCATAGGTATGATAGTGAAGTTGTTTTCGGATTCTATAATCAACCTATAAAGATTCGTTTTCTCCAATCTACTCAGGCATTTCATGGGCTCGGCTATACCCTTCTCACAGTAACTTGTGTAGAATTCACCGCCGATTTCCTTTAATTCTTCTTTCAGGTTCTCTGAGGGTTCATCGATCTCCTCTAAAAATGCCTGAAAAATTCCTATATCGAACAAGAGATTGTCCGGTCTCATCCTGAGATCCAAAATAGTATCTAGATCCTCTGGAGAGAGGTTATCCTTTTCTAAAACGATCTCCAAATACTCAAGAGCCCTTCGGACCACTTCTGATTTCGAAGTCCTCAGCTCGGATTCTATCTTTTCCAGCCTCTCTAAACTTTCGGGGTCTAGATTAACGGTCACTCTTTCGTTACCTTTCGTTTTTTGTTGAGGCATAATCACCACTTATATTGAATTTGAAAACTAATCCTTATTTATTCTTTTCCTCTAATTATGAGAAATCAGCTTTTTTAAGCTGTATTATGAAAAAGGGAAAGGTTAACATAATCTCTAGGAAGATGGTCAAAATTTAATATGAGTGAAAAAAGTTTAAGATTTTAGATGATCTCAGTACTGTGCTATCCTTCAAGATAGTTCATTATGTTCTGAGCCGCCTTTCTACCGTCTCCCATAGCGAGGATGACTGTGGCTGCTCCGGAGACAGCATCTCCGCCCGCGAAGACCCCTTCTTTGGTTGTCATCCGGTTTTCATCGTCTATTATTATTCCTCCCCACTCTTTAACTTCTACACCAGGAGCGTTCTCATAGAATACTTTGTTGGGTTCCTGTCCTATAGCGATAACCACCGTATCGAAATCCTTTTTGTGTTCTGTATCTTCTAAAACCTTAGGACTCGGTCTCCCGCTGTCATCGGGTTCCTCTAGCTCACATTCGAAGAGTTCTATTCCTTTTACCCATCCGTCTTTGTCACCGATTATCCTCTTTGGATTACATAGGGTATCAAAAGTTACGCCCTCTTGTTTAGCGTGTTCTATCTCTTCATCTCTAGCAGGCGACCATTCTGTAGTTCTTCTGTAAAGTATGTGACTGTCCGCTCCCATGCGTATAGCGCATCTAGCAGCATCCATAGCAACGTTGCCCGCTCCGATGACCCCAACCTTTTCCATATCCGTTATTGGCGTGTCGTATTCAGGGAACTTATAGGCTTTCATCAAATTTATTCTTGTCAAGAATTCGTTTGCAGAATAGACGCCTTTCAAATCTTCACCTTCTAGACCTAAGAATCGGGGAGAACCAGCTCCAGTCGCTACATAGATAGCATCAAAATCCTCTTCTAGTTCTTCTAATTCTATGTTTTGCCCTACTATCCGGTTCAATCTGATATCTACATGCAACTCGTCTAGATATTCTAATTCGTGATCAATCACTTCATTTGGTAATCTGAACTCTGGGATGCCGTATTTAAGGACTCCTCCTGGCTCATGGAGAGCTTCAAACATGGTAACATCGTAACCGTTTTGAGCAAACAGTGCTGCACAGGTGACTCCACTAGGTCCGGACCCGACTATAGCTACTTCAAAATCTTTATTTTTCTCAATTTCGGGGACCTCTTCTAGATTGTTCTCTCTAGCGTAGTCCGCTACAAACCTTTCCAATTTCCCTATGTTTATTGGATCTCCAACATTTCCCATCACGCAGACTTCTTCGCACTGTTCTTCCTGCGGGCATACCCTTCCAGTTATTGCGGGTATTATGTTGGTATCTTTTATTATCTCTAGAGCCTCCTTGAATTCCCCTTCAGCGATAGCTTTGACAAAATTGGGTATATCGATCTCCACCGGACAGCCGCCGATGCATGGACTTTTCGCGCACTCCAGACATCTCTCAGATTCTTCCATAGCCTGCTCGGGCGAATAACCTAGAGGGACCTCGTCAAAATCATCAGTTCTTTCCTCCGGGCCCCTCTCGGGTACTGGAATACGATCTTCTTCAGGACTCATCCACAGCACCCCTCGTGTTCTTCCTTCCAATTTTCCAATGCTTCCTCTTCCTGCTCTTCGAACATTGTTATCCTTTCCATCAACTCTTCGAAATTGACCTTATGCGCATCAAATTCAGGTCCATCTACACAGGCAAGTTTCATCTCTCCATCGATCTCAACTCTACAGGAACCGCACATACCAGTAGCGTCCAGCATTATCGAATTAAGGCTAACTCTTGTCGGTATATCGTGTTCTTCGGTGATACCCGCTATCACTTTCATCATAATGGGAGGACCCACCGCATGTATTAGATCTATATCGGTACCTTGGTCTATCAGCTCTTCTAAAACGTCGGTCGTGAAACCTTCTCTCCCATAAGTTCCGTCGTCGGTGGTGATATATAGTTCGTTAGCGCAATCTTTATCCAATTCATTCTCACAAACTACCAGATCCTCCGTTCTGAAACCGGAGATAACTATGACTTCGTTTCCGACGTTTCTCAGGGCTTTAGCGACCGGAAATACCTCTGGGGTTCCTACACCTCCGCCTATGCATACAACCGTTCCGTATTCCTCGATCTCTGCGGCGGTCCCCATCGGTCCCACCACGTCTAGTATCTCGTCTCCCTCTTCATAGGTATCCAACTCATGGGTGCTTTTACCCATCTTTTGAAAGATCATCTGGATCGTACCCTTATCCTCATCTTTCTTATAGAAGGTCAGTGGAATTCTCTCTCCTTTTTCGTGCATTCGGATCACGATGAATTGTCCAGGCTTTATTTTATCAGCTACTAGAGGAGCTTTTACCTCTATTCTAGTCATCTCCTCATTTAGCCTTTCTTTCTCGACTATCTCATGCATACAGGGACCTCAGACCCGTAGATGATTACCCCATAAAAAGTTTTATGTAAATTTAAACTAGATTAAGATTAACTATTAAAGAAAACATATCTTTGTTGTGGGTCTATTCTTGTTCTGTCTAAATCGAGCTTTCGTCACCATAGACAGTGATTGGAATCGACCCGGAATACTCGCCGATCTCGACCTCCGAAGCCACTTTCAACTGGAAGAGCGCCATACATTTTTCTCCCACGTCTAGTGAACCTCCGAGATAATTCTCGGCCATCGAGCGCCATCCTTTAGAATCGATCACGCCGTGTCCAACGTATATCCTGTGAAGATATCTTTCTCCAGTGTTTTTCAACCAGAACCACTTATTCTTTTCTTCACCGGGTCTGACAGGTCCAAAATTGATATTTTTTACTTCTCGAGAACATTTTTCGTCTTCATAGACTGATAGTTTAAATTCGCCTTCTGACTCTTCTTTTAGGGCCCCTCTATATTTTTTTTCTATCTCCACTCTATCGCCCTCATATATCACTAGGCAAGGTTGAAGAGATGTCTCTTTGTTCTCCTAATAAGGGCGTCCTAATACTAAAAGTTTTGTGATAAATTATGATAAATTATGATAAATTATGAAAAATTAAACAAAATATGAATCTTACCAATATTAAACTCCATTTGAAGTTTGATTTTTTACTTTTATGATTTTTTAATAACAGGATTTAAATAAAAAAACTAGTTAGTAGGTAGTAGGTAGAAAAAATGGAATTGGAATGCAAAAGTTGCGGATATGAATGGGACTATAAAGGAGAAAGTGATTTTTACGCCACTTGTCCAAACTGTCATTACAAGGTAAAGATATCGGCCAAAGCTAAAGTCGTGAAACCTGATTTTGAGATCGATCGTTTCAATGAGGAAGAAAACGGACTTCTCAATGAATTGGCTACTTGTGAAGGACCGGAGGACTTTCAAAAGGTCTGTTCTAAGTACGAGCAGCAGGAATTTAATGCGATGAAGAAGAAAATCAAAGGAAAAGTCCAAAAGATGAGAGAAGATCTGAAGAAATTCGAGAGAGCTGAAGACGTTCTTGAAGGGTCCAATTGGCAGTATCCAGAGTTATAAGTAAGTTCCAGGTGATCGTATGGAACTGGAATGCAAAAGCTGTGGATATGAATGGGATTACCAAGGCGAAAGCGATTATTACGCCACTTGTCCGAACTGTCAATACAAGGTGAAAATAGAGGCGAATGCTGAAGTCATCGAACCTGAAGGAAAAGAAGAAAAAGCGAACAGAGATGTTGGGACAGAAATCGGAATTCCAGCGAAGGCAAAGGTCGTCCCATCAGGAGCGGGAACGACTAGATTCAGTGGGAAAGAAGAGATTTTTTTAGAACAGATCGCCGAGCTAGATGATCCCGATGAGATATACGAAATTTTTTCCAAATATGAACAGGAAGAATTTAACTCCCTCAGGAAAAAAGTAAAAGAAAAAGCTATCCGACTTCGGAATGATCTGAAGAAATACAAGAAGATTGAAAACCTTTTAGAGGAGAAAGGATGGGAATATTCTGAACGATAAACCAATATTTAAAAAGGTGTTAAAATGGAATTAGAATGTGAAAATTGTGGACATGAATGGGATTACCAGGGCGAAAGCGAAGAGTATGCCATATGCCCTGAATGTGATTATGAGATGGAGATTCCGGCGGAAGCGGAAGTTATCGCTCCCCAGAGGGATATAGAGGATATACTTGATAAGCATCCTAAGGAACCAAGTTCGTTGATACCGATACTGCAGAAGACACAGGAACAGTACGGTTATCTTCCAAGAGATGTTATCGAGAGGATAAGTGGATATCTTGACCTTCCTGAGAGCAAGATTTACGGTGTCGCTACTTTCTATGCGCAGTTTAGATTTGAACCTCAGGGTGAACACGTAGTTAGGATTTGTCACGGAACCGCATGCCACGTTAAAGGAGCTGACGGGATAACGGATGCGGTCGAAGATACATTAAATATAGATTCCGGAGAGACAACAGATGACGGCATGTTTACACTGGAAAGGGTAGCGTGCCTGGGATGCTGCAGTCTAGCCCCGGTTATAATGGTCGACGATACTGCCCACGGAAACTTGACGAGAGAAAAGGCAAAGGAAGTGCTCGAGAAATATCGGGGGAAAAACACATGAGTGCCGAAAAAAGAGTTAGGGTAGGATATGCTTCCTGTGGTATCGCAGCTGGAGCGAGCGAAATCTATGACGAGTTGATGGATACTTTAGAAGGAAAAGATGTTGATCCTCAGGTTGACAAAGTTGGATGTATGGGGATGTGTCACAACGAACCTATAGTCGAGATAGACGATGAAAACGGAAGATACACTTATGGTAATCTTGAAGTTGAAGACGTAGAAAATCTAGTCGAAGATCATCTCATTGAACACGTGCCTTACGAAGATAAGCTCATAACTGGGCCTGAGGAAGAATACGATTATTTTTCTAATCAGAGGAAAGTCGTTCTTAGAAACAGCGGTGAGATAAACCCTGAGAGTATTGAGGAATACATGGATGCGGAGGGCTACGAGGCTTTGGAAAAGGCCCTAGATATGGACCCGCAGGAGATAATAGATACCATAAAAGAAAGCAACCTTCGAGGCAGAGGAGGTGCTGGATTCCCAACAGGCATGAAATGGCAGTTCGCTAAAGATGCTAAAGGAGATGAAAAATACATAATTTGTAACGCAGACGAAGGGGATCCAGGCGCGTTCATGGATCGATCAGTTCTTGAAGGAGATCCTCATGCTGTTTTAGAAGGGATGATAATAGGTGCCTATGCCACCGGAGCGAGTAAAGGGTACATATACTGCAGAGCGGAGTATCCTGTAGCGCTGAAAAGGCTAGATATAGGTATAAAGAGGGCTAGAGAGAAAGGTTTCCTAGGTGAAGATATCCTGGATAGCGGTTTTTCCTTTGATATCGAGATCAAGGAAGGCGCTGGAGCTTTTGTTTGCGGCGAAGAGACCGCTTTGATGCATTCGATAGAAGGAGAACGAGGGATGCCTCGACCAAGGCCTCCATTCCCGGCTCAGCAGGGACTTTTCGATAAACCAACAAATATAAACAACGTCGAGACCTGGGCAAATGTTCCTTGGATATTGAGGAACGGCGCCGAAGAATTCAGTTCTATGGGCACAGATGAAAGCGGTGGAACGAAAGTATTCGCTCTCGCCGGAAAGGTAAAGAGAGGCGGTCTGGTAGAGGTGCCGATAGGAACGACTCTCAGAGAGGTTATTTTTGACGTCGGTGGCGGAATAGAAGAGGACAAGGAATTCAAAGCTGTGCAGTTAGGTGGCCCTTCGGGAGGATGTCTCCCTAAAGAATATCTTGATACTCCGGTCGATTATGAAACCTTGACCGATGCCGGGGCTATAATGGGCTCGGGAGGTATGGTAGTGATGAACGAAGACGACTGCATGGTTAACGTCGCTCAATACTTTCTTGACTTCACGCAGGAAGAATCCTGTGGAAAGTGTACGTTCTGTAGAGTTGGTACTAAACGACTTCTCGAGATGCTTGATAGTTTCTCAAAAGGAGAAGGGTCTTCGGAAGACATCGAGAAGTTGAAAGAGATGGCAGACAAAATCAAGAAACACTCTTTGTGTGGACTCGGTCAGACCGCTCCCAATCCGGTTTTGACCACCCTCCGATATTTTGAAGATGAATATGAAACCCATCTTGAAGAACAGACCTGTGAAGCTGGTGTATGCAGAGATCTAATCACTTATACCATAACGAATAGCTGTGTGAGCTGTGGTACATGTGTGGAGGAATGTCCATCTGATGCTATTTCAGAAGGAGAAGAAAAATACGTTATCGATCAAGAGATATGCATTCAATGTGGAGCCTGTGAAGAAGCCTGTCCTATAGATGCAATAGAGGTGGAATAGATGTCTGATAACATTACTCTCACTATAAATGGAGAAGAATACGAGACAGAACCAGGAAAGAAAGTTTTAGATGTCTGCAGAGAGAACGACATCTTCATACCGACCTTGTGTGAGCTTGAATACATCGAAGAGCCTTTCGGTGGGTGTAGAGTTTGTTTAGCGGAAGTAACGACCGATCGGGGTACTGAAGTGACGACGACTTGTGACACCCCTATCCAGGACGGGATGGAAATAAGAACTCAAACTGACGATATTTTCGAAGGGCGGAAGATGGCTCTAGAACTCCTCCTTTCCGAACATACGGGAGATTGTGTGGCGCCATGTTCCTTTGAATGTCCTGCGAGTTTAGACGTACAGGGTTATCTTGCCCACATAGCCAACGGAAGACCGAGCGAGGCTGTAAAGCTCATAAAAGAAAAGACACCTCTCGCCCTAAGTCTTGGTTTGGCATGTTTCGCTCCTTGTGAGGATGAATGTAGGAGAGAATTGGTAGAAGATCCTATCGCTATCAGACAGCAGAAGATGTTCGCTGCCGAAGAAGATATTAAGGATCCCTGGACCCCTGAGATCGACAAAGAGACGGGTAAGAGCGTCGCTGTTGTCGGCGGTGGACCCGCGGGACTAACTGCAGCTTACTTCTTGAGACTTGAAGGTCACGACGTGAAGATTTATGATATGATGCCAGAACTCGGAGGCATGATGCGTTACGGCATACCTGAATACCGCTTACCCAATGACCTACTCGATAAAGAGATAGAATGGATACTCGATTTGGGAGTCGAGGCTGAAACCGAAACTAAGCTCGGCGAAGACATCTCACTTGAAGAGCTGAGGAAAAACCATGACGCTGTGTTCATGGGTACAGGAGCGTGGGAACCATGGATGATACCGATAGATGGTATAGATCTTACTGGCGTCATGGGCGGTATCGATTTCCTGATAGATTACAATTCTGGAAAAGACCTTGATCTTGGCGAGAAAGTAGTTGTGATAGGATGCGGAAATACAGCGATAGACGTTGCGAGGACAGCAAAAAGGATGGGAAAAGAGGTAACCATTGCTTACCGAAGGAGTGAAGAGCAGGCCCCGGCTCATCAAGATGAGATAGATGAGGCGAGAGAAGAGGGAGTAAAATTCGAATTTCTGGTGAGTCCAAAAAAGGTCTGCGGCGCAGAAGACGAAGAATGCGTTGAAAAAGTCACCTGTTCTCCAGTAGAGCTCGGTGAACCAGATGAATCTGGAAGGCCTAAACCGATAGAGATTCCGGATGAAACGGTCGAGATTGATAGCGACAGTGTTATACTCGCTATAGGACAGCAGCCAGACAGCGAACTCCTCGAGGACGAAGGCTTGGAAGTAGAAGATTACACCCTTGCAAAAAATTCCAAGTTCCAGACCAACTACGAGGATGTCTTCACAGCTGGAGATGCAAATCTCGGTCCATCTTCGATCGTAGAAAGTACCGGTATGGCTAGAGAGGCTGCTTATGCATTAGATGCATATCTTCAAGAGAGTTTAGAGGCTTATGAAGTGCCGGAAGATTATAAGGAGCCGTTCGGTTACGTACATAGAGACGAAGTCACTGAAGAAGATCTTTTGGATTATAACAAAGAAATGAGAAAAGAGATGCCTACTAGAGATCCCGGGGATAGGATAAAAGATTTCGACAGGATCGAGCTCGGATTTCCACCTGATAAAGCAAGAGAGGAAGCCGAAAGATGTTTAGAATGTGGCTGTCTCGACCGATTCGAATGTGATCTGAGAGATTACTCAGATATGTATGATGCTGAACAAAAAGCCTATGAAGGATTCAAATTTGAGAGAGAAGTTGACGATTCACACCCTTATATATTGAGAGAACCGGAGAAATGTATACAGTGTGGTTCGTGTATTAGGACGACTGAAGAGATTCATGGAGAAGGAGTCGTACAATTCGCAAACAGGGGCTTTGAAACATTGGTCGAACCCGCCTTTGGCGACCCTTTGGGCGAAGTTGAAAGCCTTCTCATCGGAGATTTAGCGGATGCCTGTCCTACTGGTGCGTTTGAAGAGATCCCCCAGAACTCGAAACCAGGGCCACATGAAACACGAGTTGAGGGTGAGACCGTCTGTACGAAATGTGGTCTAACATGCCCCATTGAAGTCCACACAGTGAATGGTAGACCTACCATGATAAAGTCGGCGGAAGATCCTGTTTACAAGGGCCACCTCTGTGATATAGGAAAGTTTGAAACAGAACTTAGCTCGGAGGTAAAATCGATAGATGAAGAAGATCTGAAGAGGGCTAAGGATCTGATCGAGAGCGGTGAAGTCGATATTTATGTAGATTCTTCAACGACTATCGAAGAGGCTCAAAAATTAAAAGAACTCGCTCATGAGATAGAATGTGAATTGATATCTAACTCGAAAGACGTTCGTTCTACGGCATCCCTACGAGATTTGCAGTCCGCCAAAGAGGTGTATGTAAATCCTGCAGTCTATGAGATAGCTCCGATCATGAAGATGTTCGTTAAGAGGGCAAAGGATAATGGAGCCTCTCTAGTAAATACAAAAGATGATCTTGAAGATGGAATAGGGATCGTGTTGCCTCAAGAAGCCGAAAGTTTTGATGATAGAATAATTGTTAGACCAGGAGCTAATGACTACGGCCTTTCCTGTTTGGACATCACCGATAAAGAGATAAGAACCGATACTGTAGTGATATATGGAGATAATGATGTGCCGATCGATGATATCTCGGCTAAACAAATCATACACTTCACATGGAAGAACGGTGGAAATGGTGATAGAAAGGCAGATCTCACGATACCTATCAGATCACCCTTAGAAAAAGAAGGAACTGTCAAAAATCTATTCGGTGAGGAAGTGAATCTTGAACCTGTTCTCGAATCCGATCTGCCGAGCAATATCGAAATGATAGAACGTCTGATCGAGATGACATAGTTATCTGCTAGTTACTCAGGTAATCTGATGAGTTGAGATATACAATTCTACCGATAGATTTTAATCTATCATGGACTTTTCCAACTAGGTTTATGGCGGAAATCGAAGAATGGTACGAGAAGGTCTCGG
>JAGXLF010000111.1 GCA_018334835.1 Thermoplasmatota archaeon
ATTCGTCAAGAGTGCTGTAGAAAGGATCCCTTACAATATATCGAAAAGAAACGGGACTTATAGCTGTGGGCATATCAGAAAGGAAAGAGGAAGATTGGATTTGGATTGGGAAAGTGCCGGCAAAACTTTTTCCATTTGTGAAGGATGTGCTGATGATTCAAAGAATCTTTTTAAGATCATCAGCCAGATGATGCTTTCTCCAGATAATTCAAAATCATTTTCCGTAAGAAGTAAGATGGGACTACAATGTTATGGAGACTGTGAAAATTGTAAGTTGACAAGAGATATACCCGTCTCCGATGATCTTACTGATAAATATTTCAATATGCTTTCTGATAAAGAGTTTATCAAACGTTATTCTGAGGAGACTAGGTCTGTGATAAAAGATGAACAAGACATCTTCATTATCGGAGATGCCTGTTACGGGAAAGATAAAAAAGAATTTTTGAAAAAAATCTCTCACGAACCGTGGGAAAGGCCAGCATTGATAAAGTTGATGAAGGTAACAGAAGGAGCGGTCCTAGACGAGGGTACGGTCAACGAGTTCCTAGAACTATATTGGGAGGATTACAAGATCGAAATATTGAGATCTATATTTAACGATAAAGAGTCGATAGAGGAAGTTCTTTCAAAGGACGTTCGTCCGAGAGAAAAACTAAGGGAACTCAACGAGATCAAAAAGAAAAAAGAAGAGATGGATACGCTGCCAGAATTCAAAAAATTACCTCCTGAGGCAAAATTTGCTGACACCGTCGCTAGAGCTTACAAGGTGAATGGTGAGGACGAGGCCACAAATAAAATAGAAAGTTATAACCTTTCAGATACTAGGCTTAAGTCTATAGCCTATGGTTTTTATATCGTATTTGGGAAAGGAGATTCAAAAAGATGGAAATATGAAGACTCTGAAGTCGAATCTGGAGAATTCTTATCAGATCATATCGAGAAGTTACTCCACTCTGAAGGTGAAGATTACGCAGAGAATCTTCAAAGAGTAGTAAAAATGAGCGGTTCAACTAGTGCTGTAGTCATGAAGGACGGAAAAAAGATGAGGTAGTTAATAAGAAGATGATAGAGTATGATCGAATGCGAGTTAAAACTGGATTATGACGATAAAGAAACAGCCTCTGTTATAGGAAAATCGATAGAACCCGACAACGAAGGTTATGTTGATATGAGCCTTGAAGGTTCTACTATATTTTGTGAAGTGAAGGCAAAAGAACCTCTTCAGTTGCTACAAACCGTAGACGATCTGCTGAGTTGCGTCACTGTTGCAGAAGAAACTCATAACGTAGGATAGAAAAAACAAAAAACTATCTAGTTGTTACCTCTGTTCATGTATCGGACTATATAACCAGCTATCTTGTTCCTCATACTATTAGAATCCACATTAGTAAGTTCCTCTACCTTATTTTTATTATGTTCGTAATCCTCCTTATCGAACTCTTCAGGATACTTTTCGACTAACTCGATCGCGACTCTTTTTATGTAGGTTGGCCTTATATTTCCCATATCGATTCCTCTCGTGGATTCACCGTATCGATTTAGCTACCCCCATATAAAGCTTGTCATTTGGAAAAAAGAAAAGTGTGATTAAACGATTTTTTCCATTGCCTCTTTCATCCTATCTATACCTTTTTCTATCTCTTCTAAAGAACTCGCGTACGAAAGACGGAGATATCCTTCTCCTTGATCGCCGAAAGCTGTCCCTGGAAGAAGGCAAACTCCCGCCTCTTCTAGCAGAAGATCGGCCAGTTCTTCACTCTCCATACCAGTTTCTTTTATGTTGGGAAAGACGTAGAAAGCTCCCTTCGGATAGATGCAGCTGAATCCTGGAACTTCGTTGAGTCCGGATACGATAGCTTCTCTTCTTTCCGCAAAATGTTCCATGATATGATCGACGAAGTCTTGAGAATTCCTGAGGGCTTCTACGCCGCCCTTTTGAACGAACGAAGTAGTGCACGAGACTGCATCCGCAAGGAGAAGATCCATTTTGTGGATGATCTCCTCTGGAGCGATCGCGTATCCCAATCTCCAGCCAGTCATCGAGTAGGCCTTCGAGAATCCATCTATCAAGATCGTTCTTTCATTACATTCGTCTAGATAGGCTGGAGAATGATGATCTAGTCCCTCGTACAGCATCTTGCTGTATATCTCGTCTGAAAGAACATAGATGTCGTGTTCCTCTGCCATCTCAGCTATAGCTTTTATATCTTCTTTTGTCAGTACTGACCCGGTCGGATTTTGTGGACTGTTGAGGAGTATTGCTTTCGTTTCATCCGATATCCTTTCTTCTATCTGTTTTGGTGTCATCCTGAATTGGTCTTCCTCATGGAGGGGTATCTGTACCTTTTTAGCTCCCATGTAACCAATCATCGAATCGTAAGTAAAATAGAAAGGATTCTGGTAGATCACTTCATCACCCATCTCTATTATCGAGAGTAAACCAAAAAATAGACCAGGTTTCGCACCGGGTAAAACTATTATCTGTTCCTTTGACGGACGAAATCCTCTAGTCTCCTCTATATCGTCTCGAATAGCTTCTTTTAGTTCGGGAATACCTGTAGTAGGCACGTAATCGGTGAACCCTTCATCCAATGCTCTTTTAGCGGCATCCTTCACATTTTCGGGCGTGTCAAAATCCGGTTGACCTATCTCGAATCTCACCACATCCCTTCCTTCTCTCTCCATCCTGTTCGCTTTGGTCAGAAATTTGATCGGAGGTTCTCCTCTGAGTTTAGAAAAATCTCCTGCTAGTCCTCTAGACATCTGAGCCACCTAGGGCTTTGGGACCCTCAGGTCGTCAACGCCGTGTTCAGATAATTTGAGTTCGGGATACTCGTCTTGTATAATATCGTGGATTATCTCGGCGTATTTGACCTTTTCTTTTATCAAGAATTCATGGAATTCTGGATCCGTCCAAGGTTTATATATGCCTCCACTTGCGGCAAGTCCTTCACCTGGTTCTATCTTGAAATA
>JAGXLF010000010.1 GCA_018334835.1 Thermoplasmatota archaeon
AAGAGTAAGGGTATCCCAAGTTGAAGGAGTACATTTGAAAGTTGATGAAATAGTAGGGTTAGAGGAAGGACTAGAAGAAGTTCCTCCTATGGAGAGAGAGATCGAAGAAGAAACGACTTGTCCGAACTGTGGATCAATGCTTCCTCCTGAGGCTGAAGAATGTTCTGTGTGCGGAGAAGTTCTAAAACCATCCAAAGAGGGAGAACTTGAAGAGATGGAAGAGCCGGAAGAAGTCCCTCCTATCGAGAGAGAGATCGAAGAAGAGGTTATTTGTTCGACCTGTGGATCAGTGAATCCTCCTGAGGCTGAAGAATGTTCTGTGTGCGGAGAAGTTCTAAAACCATCCAAAGAGGGAGAACTTGAAGAGATGGAAGAGCCGGAAGAAATCCCACCTATCGAGAGAGAGATCAAGGAAATTGAAAACCTTGAAGAATTAGAAAAAGAGATAGAAGAAGAGGATGTGTGTCCGACCTGTGGCTCGATAATTCTAATAGATGTGGAAGAATGTCCTGAATGTGGAGAAAAATTACGAGAAGAGAAGAAAGTATTCTCTCAATTTTTCAAGAATATTACGGATTCTATCCGGGGTCGATAGTTCGCCCGATATTTGTTTTGTTTTTCTTTTCTATACTAGATGAAGTTAATAGTTTCTCATTGGTATATCTTTTGAAGCTCACTCCATGAGTTCGATTAAAAATTCTTTGATCTTTTCGGCATCTTCATCGAAACCTCCACCCTGAGCAAAGTTAGATGTACCTCCCCCTCCTCCACCCAATTCATGGCTCATCGTTTGGATAAGATCGTTCGCGCTGATATTTTCAACTTTATCTCCTACTCCAACCAGCACACTCAATGATTCTCGTTCATTGATTATCACCATCACTTCATCTTCTCCGACTTCATCTTTCGCTTTGTGAGACAGCATCTCAGTATCTTCTGTTGAAACTGTCTGCATCAAAAGGTCAAAGTCTTCTCTCCCAAATCTCTCAAATTCTTCCAGCTCCCTTTCTATCTTTTCGGACTCCAATGTCTCTATTTTATCTTCCATCTCGTTCGATCTCTCTTGTAAATGTCTTATCTTCTTAGGTAGATCTCTTTTATTAGTGTTCAGCGCTTCTAAAGCTCTAAGAATGGACCTTTCTTCTCGATAATCTCTTTTCAAAGCTTCTTCACCAAAGGAGAAAACTATGCGAGTTACGCCCTTCTGAAGTTTCTTTTTACCCTCTATACGTATCCTCCCGACCTCTAACGTGTTCTCAAGGTGGGTACCGCTGCACACACCTCTATCCCAATCTTCCACCTCGATCATCCTGACCTTCTCGCCTTCGGGTATCTCTTTTGCAAAGGCTATTTTCTCAGACTTTTCTATTTCTTCCCTGTCCAATATCTTCCATCTTACAGGTCTATTTTCTAGGATGACTTTATTGCACAGTTCTTCTAGTCTCAGTAGTTTCTTTTTATCGATGTGAGTATCGGTCTCAAAATCTATCCTAGCTTTTTTCTCTCCGATATCGAACCCGGCATAACTGACCTTTCCCATGACCTCTCTACCGGCCCCATAAACAATGTGAGCGCCGGTATGTCCTCGCATGCAGGTGTATCTAAAATCCCCGTCTATCTTTCCTTTAACCACGTCCCCTACTTCTAGATCATGTTCCCCCAGGTGATGAACTATATCATCCCCTTTCTTTTGTACATCTTCGACTTCGTAGCCACCTAATGTACCTTTATCCGGCGGCTGCCCTCCTTCTTCAGGGTGAAAATATGTCATCTCTAATACAATCTTATTACCTTCGACCTTTTTCACTTCACTCTCGAAATCCATCTTTTTAGGCTCTTCCCAAAATGGGGGATGATATGTCATGAAATAAAAAAAGAGGGTTACGGTCTAAAAACGTTTTGCTTCGTTGTTTCAAAGTTCCCAGAAGAACTTACCGTCTTTCATTATTATTTCATCGTCCACCTTTAGGAGACCTTCACTCATATCCTTTATCATGTCTACGTGGATTGCACTTTCGTTCTGTTCTCTATCTTCACCTATACATCTAGCGTAAGCTCTACCCAGTGCAAGATGTACTGTATCACCCATCTTTTCATCGAAGAGCATATTCTTGGTGAACACATCTATCCCTCGATTAGTTCCGATACCAAGTTCACCCAATCGCTTAGCGCCTTCATCGGTATCCAATGTATCTTCCAAAGCTTCCTCGTTTTGTTCAGCCGAATATTCAACTACTTCGCCGTCCTCAAATTTTAATTTTACACCGTTAATCTCCTTTCCTCGATGTATCAGCGGTTTATCGAAAAGTATATCTCCGTTAACACTATCGACAACTGGAGCAGTGAACACCTCACCGCTGGGCATATTGTGGTCCCCATCAGAATTGATCCCGATCATACCGTCGATACTCATGGTGAGCTCCGTTTCTGGTCCTTCTATGTATACCTCACTGCCTTCATCCAATTTTTCCTTCAGTTGTTCCTGCATATCGTGTACTTCCTGCCAATCTCGCAATACAGCATCATAGACGAAGTCTTTATATTCGTCCAATGACATCCCAGCCATCTGTGCCTGGGCGTTTGTTGGATGCTGCGTACCACACCATCTTTTTGACATCTGTTCTTCCCGGATAGGTTGTCGAGCCTTGGAATATTCCGCCATGGTTTTACCAGGCACATCACTCATAGCCTTCAGATTAGGATCAGAACTTATCCCGATTATAACGTCAGCCTCTTCCATCAGGGCTAAGACATGTTCTGGAGTTTCGAATTCACCTTCAAAATTCTTTAGATATGCTCGTTGTGACTCGCTCGATGAGTACAGGGTTATAGGTTTTGCTCCCTTTTTACCTATCTCTTTCTGTAGAGCGATAACCAAGTCCTTTGCTTCTTCTCCAGCACTGATGACCACATTGTCTCCTTCTTCTATACCGGTACTCCATTCCGTCAAAATTTCCGCATGTTCTTTTATCCTCTTATCCATGTATCTTCACCTTTGTTTGCATCTATCTGCAAACATCAAATGTGAAGGATTATAAAATACTTTGTCAGAATCTCTCTCATTCCGTGCAAACAAAAATTGTTTTTAGTTCCCTCTACTTATACATTGCAGATAAGATGGTCAGAGATTTACCAAAAAACATCGAAGATGGAGACAGGATAAGGATAGAGAAAGGTGATAAAAGTTACGAAGGCATATTGATGCCGCATCATCGTTTTAGCCGCGAGGACATCATCACTCTCAAGCTCGACAATGGCTACAATATAGGGATAGAGGCGGAAGATGATATAAAAGTAAAATTGCTCGAAAAGAAGAAAGAAAAGCCAGGAAGAAGTAAAAAGAAAGTGGGGAAAGACGAGGAGAAACCGGATATCTCTATCCTCGGTACAGGAGGAACCATAGCTAGTTATGTTGAATATCGAACGGGAGCGGTACATCCGGCGGAGGATGCTGACGACGTTCTTTATTCGAACCCCGAGATAGCTGAAAGATGCAATCCAGAGGTCGATATAGTTTTCAGTAAACTAAGCGAAGATTTGAAACCGGAGGATTGGGTCACCATAGCAGATAGAGTTCTCGAGAAATTAGAAGGAGGTGCTGAAGGAGTGGTGATCTCTCACGGTACAGATACCATGGGTTATACCGCAGCAGCTCTCTCATTCCTGTTGGAAGGGTTTTCCTCCCCTGTTGTACTGGTAGGTTCCCAACGCTCGAGCGATAGACCTTCTAGCGATGCACATCTCAACCTTCTAGGAGCGATAGAGGTCGCAAAAAGTGGAAATCCTGGAGTCTTCGTCGTCATGCATGATTCGATCTCAGACGAAATTTGTGCCATCCATAGAGGTACTAAGGTAAGAAAGATGCACACAAGCAGAAGAGACGCGTTTGAATCTGTGAATGAAGATCCAGTGGGTGAAGTGAATCCTAAAACGGGCGAAGTCGAATTTGAAAAGGAGTTCGAACCGGTAGAAAAAGATCTCGGTCGTAGGGGAAGTATAGTGGATGACGTAGCACTCTTGTATTCTAACCCAGGTATAGATAAAGAAGATATAAGAAGAGCGGGAGAAAAGAAAGGAATAGTGATAGTGGGAACCGGATTGGGTCATATCAGGACTGATCTAGTTCCGGAGATTAAAAAGCTCATCAAGAGAGGAATTCCGATAATAATGACTAGCCAGTGTCTTTTCGGTACAATAAACATGAACGTTTATTCAGCCGGAAGAGAACTCTTGGAAGTGGGCGTGGTCCCCGGTAAAGACATGCTGCCCGAGACCGCGATGGTGAAACTCATGTGGGCTCTCAGCCTTGAAGAGGACACTGAAGATGTCATGATGAAAGATATAGCCGGAGAAATAACTGATAGGAGGACAAGGTGATAAGATGGGACGGGATTACGACGAACTCGGGTTGAAAGTAGGACTGGAAATACATCAACAGCTGGACACCAAAAAACTGTTCTGTGATTGTAATTCAGAATTGGTCGAGGAAGAGGGCTTAGAGGTGATTAGAGATCTGAGACCTACGGAGAGTGAACTCGGTGAGGTCGACGAAGCGGCTCTGATGGAGGCTCAGAAAGAGCTCAAGTTCAGATATCAGGCTCCCGAAAGTTCGAGCTGTCTAGTCGAACTGGACGAGGAACCTCCGCAGGGTCCTGATGAGGAAGCTCTAGACCTAGCTTTGACGATGGCCCTTTACACCGAATCAGATATCGTTGATGAGATCGCCTTCATGAGGAAGATCGTTATCGATGGGTCTAATACGACTGGCTTTCAAAGGACTGCATTAATAGCGACTGACGGAACTTTAGAGGTCGATGGAAAACAGATAGGCATCCCTACGATGTGCCTGGAAGAGGACGCCGCTAGGAGTATAGAGGAAAAGAAAGATGAAAAGGTCTACCGGTTGGACAGGTTGGGTATCCCGCTCGTTGAGATAGCCACAGATCCGGACATGACGTCTCCGGAGGAAGCGAAGGAAGTCGCTCAAAATATAGGAGGTCTTTTCAGAGGTACTAGAAAAGTGAAACGAGGTATAGGGAGTATCAGAGAAGACTTGAATGTTTCTGTAGAGGAAGGGGCTAGAGTGGAGATGAAAGGTGTACAAGAATTAGATATGATTCCTGAATATGTAGAGAAAGAGGTGGAAAGACAGCTCGATCTTCTAGATATAAAAGAGACACTTGAATCTAGAGAAGCCGAAGTAGATGATAAGATATACGACGTTACAGAATCTTTCGAGAAATGCGAGAGCGGAATCATCAGAAGTAATCTCGATGCTGGAAAGGGCGTGTATGCCGCGAAGCTCACGGGTTTTGATGGTCAATTGAGAGGTGAAGAGGGCGAAGCTTTGCTCGGACCAGAACTTGCCGAGTATGCGAAAAAGACAGGCGTGGAGGGAATATTCCACAGCGATGAACTGCCTAAATACGGGATAGAAGAGGAAGAGATCGGATCGGTCGAAAAAGAACTTGGTCTACATGAAAAAGATGCCTTCGCTCTTGTTACAGCTCGTGAAAAAAAGGCTGAAGAAGCTCTTCGAAAAGTCATCGAAAGAGCGAAAATGTCTCTTGAAGGAGTTCCAGAAGAGACCAGACAGGCTCGACCCGACGGAACAACGGTTTTCATGAGACCTCTAGCGGGAGAGGCTAGGATGTATCCCGAAACGGATATACCACCGAAATATGTCGATGAGAAAAAGTTAGAAAAATTAAAAGATCAATTACCAGAAAGGCCCGGAAAGAAGATCGAACGGTTTCAACAAGAATACGGGCTGAATGAACAGCAGAGCGAACAGTTATTCAAGAAAGGATATGATGTTCTTTTCGAAGATTGTTTGAAGAGGTGTAGCGATCCTTCTGTGGTTGCTAACACTTTCTTACATACTTTTCCGGACCTTCAAAAGGAAGGATACGATACTGAAAAGATCAAGAAAGAAGAACTTTTCGACGTCCTCCAAAGATACGATTCAGGTGGATTTGCGAAAGAAGGTATCCCTGAGCTTTTGAAAGAGATCATCGATGGTAAAAGTGTAGGCGAAGCGGTGAAAAGTGTAGGACTAGAGTCCGTTGACGAAGAAGATATAAGAGAGGTCATTATCGAAGTTATAGAAGACAGGATCGATTTCGTGGAGGAACGAGAGATGGGGGCGATAGGTCCATTGATGGGGGTCGTTATGGAAGATCTAAAAGGTAAGGCCGATGGTGAAAAAGTAAGTAAGGTATTAAGAGAAGAGATACAGAAGAGAATCGGATAGATATGATGGATAGGATAGAAGAGCTGAAAGATGAGAGGGATATAGAAAAACTGATCGAACTTCTCCAAGAGAGTGAAGTTCAAATTAGAGAAGAAGCGGTAAAAACTCTAGGCATGATTGGTGCAGAGAAGGCTCTTTCTCCCCTCATAGAACGGTTGAAAGAGGACCCAGCATCTACGGTAAGAGCTAATGCGGCACTAGCCCTGAGCAATCTTGAAAGTGAAGAGTGCAAGACAGCTTTGAAAGAGGCGGCTGATGACGAAGATTGGAAGGTCAGGCATGATGCAGCTATCGCTATGGGAGATTTTCAGGAAGAAACATTAGAAGAAAAACTTTGCTCTCTTATCAAGGATGAAGAGTTAGAGGTCAGGAGAAAGGCCATTAATTCTCTCGGAGAGATCGGTGACGAGGATAAGATATCCGAAATCCAGGGACATTTAGAAGATGAGAGTCTAAAAAAACACGCTGCTAGAGCTATAAGTAAGATCGGGACTAAAAAGGCTGTAGAACCGCTCGAAGAGATATATTATGATGGTGATCAGGAGATAAGAGAGATTGCAGTCCAAGGCATAGGGAAAATCGAGAGAGAAGAGATCTCATCGGTAATTCTAGATGCGCTCGAGGATGACAGTTGGAGGATAAGAGAAGAAGCCGCCAAAATATTGGGGGATAAAGAAGATGATGAGTATATACCGAATCTCGTTGAAAGGTTAAAAGATGAGAACAAGTACGTTGTAGAGGCAGCTCTCAGAAGTTTGGGCAACCTCGATAAAGACGAAGTTCTTGAAGCGATAAAAGGAAAGATGGATGATGAGGAACCTAATATAAGGATCGCTGTTGCCGATGCGTTAGAGACCACCGATACGGAGAAGTCCGCAGAATTGCTGTTAGATCAACTCAAAAAAGAGGACCATCCAAGAGTGCTCTGGTCTATCTCCGAATCTATATCTGGTATATCTAAAGAGATCTTGAAGGAACTAAAAGATGAGATCGATTCGATCGGTCCAAATAAAGATATCTTTGTCTCTATTTCTATGAGCAAAGCAGGTTTTTCATCTTATGCTGAAGATCTGATACCTGCTCTAGAATCTGAGAGGTGGAAGATCAGACAAAAAGCTGCAGAAGCCTTTGGTAACGTAAAAATGGAAGAACTGAACAAACGGAATAGAAAAAAAGTCATCAGTAAACTGCGCGATAGACTGAAAGATAATGATAAGTGGGTAAGAGCTAGATCTGTCAGAACTTTGGGTAATTTCATCTCTAAAGAGGGTGAAGAGATCGATCTGGAAGAGGAGAAAAAAGAAATTTTCGAGATGGAGGATACAGAAGCGGACGAAGATGTTTTAGAGGCCGTTAGAGATGTAAAAAATCTCTTAGAATAGACGTGAAAATTCACAGAGGGGAGAAAGATATGGATCAAGAATATATTATGGTTCTCACAACCACTGGAAATGAGAAAGAAGCGGAAAAGATCTCAAAAAAACTGATCGAACAAAACCTGGGTGCTTGTGTTCAGATACTTGGTCCTATAAAGAGCACATATTCATGGGAAGGCGAATTGATGAAAAGCGAAGAATGGATGTGTTTCATAAAGACCCGTTCCGACAAGTTTAGAAAAGTTGAGAGTAAGATCAAAGAGGTACACAGTTATGAAAATCCGGAGATAATAGCCTTACCGATAATAGAAGGGAGTCAAGAATATTTGGAATGGGTCGATGAGAAAGTAAGTTAGCGAGGATATACGAAAATTTATTTATCAAATCTTCCTTTTCTCCTATCAGGATGTACCAGGAATTACTTATAACGGCCGCCATACTCGTGGGATCAGCTTTTATACCATCTCTCATATATCTGATCTGGATAAGAAATGCAGAGGTATATGTGAAGAAGAGCTGGTCTGACCTCGCGAGAACATTTTTATGGGGGGCAGGACTTTCAGTCTTATTTGCGGTAGTTTTGTCATTGATTTTTGTAGGTGTGATATCCACCCCACAGTTACAGCGTGAATATGAGTTCTTAACGGATGAAACCGTTCAAACGCTTGTAATAGTCGTGATCATAGCACCTTTTGTCGAGGAGTTCACTAAAGTATTGGGTGTCTTTTCTGTTAAAAGCTCACTTACAGACATAGAGGCGGGCTTGATCTTCGGAGCGGCCTGTGGCCTTGGATTTGCAGCTTCAGAAAATCTTCTCTATGAAAGTTCAGTTTACTTTGCCGAGGGTTTCGGTTCTGCATTCATCGGCATAGTGGTCCTAAGAAGTATCGCTAGTACTCTTCTCCACGGTAGTGCTAGTGCCATGGCTGGATACGGTGTAACTAGAACAAAATTTGGGGGATGGCATCTCTTCCTTCCATATTATCTACTCGCGGTTATAATGCACGGTGCTTTCAATTTTTTAGCATCACTTGAATTGCTGGTTGCTGGTGACATCTCAATTTTTGCGGTGTTGTTAGCTGTTTTATTCTCCTTACTCTCTATAACGTATGTACGGAAAAAGATAAAGAAACTCGATAAAAGTTGAATAATAGAGGTGTTAAATTGGATCATGATCTTACGAAAAGTGGAAAGGATGTCAAAGAAATTACAGAGACACTGAAAAATTTCAAAGAGAAGGATTTTGATTTCTCTTCAGGTAGGGTTTTCGCTTCTATGTGTACCGAACCCCTCGATATAGCTAAAGAAGCTTACATAGAATTCATTGAATCAAACTTGGGAAACCCCGGGCTTTACCCAGGTACTAAGGAGATGGAAAATCAGGTCCATAAAACCGTTAGCTCACTCATCAATGCAGACCGGATGAAGAGTGTTTCTGTAGGGGGAGGTACTGAAGGTAATATCATCGCTCTCTGGAGAGCAAGAGAAAGTACAGATAATCGGAAAGTGCTCTTACCCAAGAGCGCACACTTCTCTTTCGAAAAGGCGTGTTCACTCCTCGATATGGAACCAGAATACGTCTCTCTGATGGAAGATTGTACTGTAGATACGGTAGAGCTAGAAGAAAAGATAGATGACGATACTGCCGCGGTTGTGGGTATAGCGGGGACGACAGAACACGGCGCTATAGACCCAATCGAAGAGATAGCTTCCCTGTCAGGTGAGATACCTTTTCATGTAGATGCCGCATTTGGAGGTTTTGTTATCCCTTTCCTTAAGATGATGGAATATGATGTTCCTTCGCTAGATTTGACTACGAAAGGAATCGATTCTATCTCTCTTGATCCTCATAAGATGGGTATGTCCCCGGTACCGCTAGGTCTTTTCTATTCCAGCGGTGAAAAAGAGATATCTGTTGATTCGCCCTATCTGACAGGAAAGGATCAGAAGAGCATAAGAGGGACAAGAGCTAGTGCTTCAATCCCGGCTTTTTGGGCTACGATGAATTTATTAGGAATTGACGGATACAAGGAGATTATTTCGGATTGTATGGAGAAAACTGACTATCTAATAGAGTTGATGGAGGAAAAAGATTTTGATACTATAACTGAACCGAGGATGAACATAGCCTCGTTTAGAAGCGAACAGCCTGAAGTATTGGTAGAGAGATGCGCTGAAAAAGATTGGTATATCTCAAGAACGGTACATCCTCCCGGACTGAGATTTGTAGTGATGCCTCATGTGACAGAAAGATCGATAGAAAAGATAGTGGGATTCTTGGGTGAGTTGAGATGAACGGTTTGAAGATCGGTAGTTTCGAATTCGATATAGAGAAGGCAAAGTCTGAACTGGAGAAGATCGGGGCCGAAAAGATCATGATACAGTTACCGGATGGGTTGAGGCCTAAGCTAGACCGGTTTTTGGAACAGTTCGACCAAGAGATAGTTGTTTGGGGAGGCTCTTGTTATGGCGCTTGTGATCTTCCTGAAGATATAGGTGAAAACGACGTTTTGATCCACGTAGGTCATGCTGAGATACCTAACCTAAAGGTGGATTATCCTATAATCTATCTTCCCGGTAGAAGCATAAGATTTCAGGAGATCCCCCAGGAACTGTTTAAAAGGCTCGAAGGTAAGATAGCACTTTATGCCCCCGTACAGCACTTACATCAATTGGACAAGCTGACTGAGATATTATCCGAAGAAGGTTACGAGGTAGTTATAGGCGAGGGGGACGATAGAATCGAAAATCCCGGACAAGTATTGGGTTGTAATTACTCGGTTAGAGTGGAAGATGCTGATAGTCATCTCTACTTGGGCACGGGTAGATTTCATCCCCTTGGACTTTCTTTCTCGCTGATGAGAGATGTCTTGATCTACAATCCTTCTACCGGTCAAATAGATAAAGTCGATGAAAAAGAAAGGGATGATTTCTTAAGGAAAAGATTCGCATCTATAGTTCAAGCGGAGGAATGCTCCAAGATAGGTATTATGATTTCAAGGAAAAAAGGGCAAAGAAGGATGAAAACGGCGGAAGTTATTCGACAAGTTGGAGAGAAAGAGGGCAAGGAGATCATCCCTATAGAATTGGATGAAATAAATAAAAACTCGATCGACGATCTCAATTTGGGATGTGCTGTGAATACCGCCTGCCCGAGGATATCTCTCGATGACTCAGGTAATTATGATACTTCACTGCTTACTCCGGATGAACTCATGATAGCATTAGGAAGAAAAGATTGGGAAGATTGGAATATGGATGAGATCGATTAAAGTTATTCCTCCATTATCTCTTCGGCCTCGATGAATTCTCCTCTTTCTTTGTAAGCCGTTACGATCATAAGAGAGGTAACGTCTTTGACTCCTTCTAGATTTGAGATCTTCTCAGTGAGAAAACCCTTCATATGATCGTAGTTTTTAAACCTCGCCTTTATCACAAAATCGACGTCTCCTGTGACGAGAAGAATGTCTTCCACATTTTTAAATTTAGAAATTTCATTAGCGATCTTGTCTGATTTCTTTGTGTCGATATCTATTGTTATCAGGGAACTTACTCCCCTATCTTCATAGTAGTTCGAGAGGACCTCTTCGTAGTCGTCCTGATTGTCGGTTTTTGCCATATAGATCACATCCTCTTTGATTATTCACCAGTTTTAATTATAGCTTCCGGTTCTCTATATGGTCGTTCCTAGCTCTTCTTGGATGTCTTCGTAGACTTGTTGGAGCAGATTTTCGAAGTCCTCATTTTCGTACTCCACATATCTTCCTAATCCACTCTGAATTTTTGCTTTATAGGAATCATTATCTTTTATTATTTCTATTGAAGCGAGAGTTTCTTCCATCCAGGCACCTCTTATCACGGGGTAGAGAACTATTGTATTTAAATCTTTTTGAGAAGTGGCTGTGTTATTTGCGAATTATTTCGTTTCATCCGCAGAACTACGTTCGAGGAATGAAGGGATAAAGTCCCACACAACCGCAATGGATAGTGAGGATATAGGGAATGATTTCCCTTATTCCTTCAGTTAGTGAATCTTGGGATTGGAAAAATGCCATTCCTATAGCATTTCTCTATTTTGCATTCTTACTTTTCTTCACTTAACTGAGGCACCCGTCTTTTATGATACTTAGATGTACTCATATACGTCTATATAATGAGATACTTATTCGAGTAAGAATTGGAATTCATCATTCCAAAGGATCTAAAAATGTTGATAAAATCAATTCTACCTACAAGAAAAGTTCCTACTGAGCCGTAATCCAATCGAAAGAACGGTCTGCATCAATTTCAAAAATTTTTTATCACAGGCATTCTATTTAACGATAAAGGGTGAGCAAAAATGAAGGTTAGATGGTTAGGTAATGCCGCACTAGAAATTTTCGAGAAAAAGCACATATTGATAGATCCCAATTTTACGGTAGATCCCTTGAAAGAACCAGATATGCTACTCTTGACTCACGAACACGAGGATCATTTTTCGCCGGAGTATTACCACAGCTTTGAAAAGGATATAGAGTTTTACGCACCCGCTTTCTCTTTACAAAAATTCGATGTCGAAGGCATCGAAGTAAAACAAGGCGACGAAATCGACGGTATAAAGGTACTAGACTCCGACTGTTACGGTTCGGACGAATCGGTAAGCTACTTCTACAAGGGTCTTTTACACGCAGGAGATTCAGCTTATTTCCCTGAAATCGAGGGCGTTGAAGCAATATTTACGGCCTGTTTTCCAGACTATTACGAAGAGTACGTTTCCGCCTTCAAGCGATTAGAGCCCGAGATAGTTATACCCTTCCATTACGATCCAAAAGAAGGTCTTGAGGATGCAGAAGGACTCGCAGAACGGATGGATAATGAAGGTATCCCAAACAAGATACTAGAACCTGGAGATTCAATAGATATTTAAATAATCTGTAAACTGAAAAATATTGATAGAAAGAAGGACACGTATTGGAAGAGAGAACCTGAATCCAGCGCCGGGCACACTTTCAGGGTATGAAAAAGAACTTCCTAATGTGAACTTGTGGCAGTTCATCGAACAAGGAAAAAAGGATAAATTCATCCGAGATCGAAAGCCTTCTCGAATCTATCTAGAGGTTCTGATCGAGCAAAAAAAGATAAGTATCTTCTTTTTATCTCATATTAGGGTAGAAAAAATGTCAGATAAGATAAAACCACAGGATTATTTCGGGTTTATAGGTCCAAGACCGACTGTATGCGTTTCCACCATCGACTCTAACGGAAATACGAACATCGCACCCTATAGTTTCGTTACACCACTATCTTTCGATCCACCTTTGATAGGGGTCGCGGCTGCAGAAAGCAGAGACACCACGGCTAACTGCAGAGAAACGGAGAACTTCGTCGTGATTCCTGTAACTGAAGACTGGGCAGAAAAGGGCGTAAAAACCGAAGTCTCTCTGCCTAGAGAAGAAAGCGAGTTTGAAGAGGTGGGGTTAACAGAAAAAAAGTCCAAGAAAATCAGTGCTCCTGGAGTCAAAGAAGCCGCGATCAACATAGAGTGTGAATTTCATAAGGAGGAAAAAATCGGAGACCACATCCTTCTAGTGGGAAAAATCGTCTTCATAAACACAGATATTGAGGGCGTTAAGAACGGTAGACTTAATCTAGAAGATTTAGGATCCTTAGGTCATATCAAGGGAGAAGAATTCTGCATTTCGAAAACGGTATCTAGAATAGAGAGATGATTCATCCGAGGGATCTGATCTTCTTGAGCTTTGGAAATTCGAAGAGACCGGCTTCTTTATCGACACCTACGGCTTTCATCTCTCCCACTTCTATCATATCCTTGAGAACGGGAGAGAGCAGGTCTTCCTCTCTCAATTGATTCATTTGAGATCCCTGAGCTAGTCTAGAAAAAGCCGGCAGAACGATCAATCTCATACCGTTCCTCATCTCACCGTAAAGGAAACATCGTACCTTTTCTTTAGCTCCCACCTCGTCGGTCAGACTGAGGGCGGGATGTTCGTGGCCCATGATCAGATACTCGGTATCTAGCCTAGTTAGATCTTCGATCTTTTCGTGACCGTGGATGAAATTAACTCCATCGAACACGAAAGAATCTTCAAGTCTTACCTGAGGGTATCTCTTAACAGAATATATCAAATAATTATCATGATTTCCCTTCACAAAATATATATCTTCAGCCAAAGTTTGTGAAAACTCGATGAATTCCTCAACCTCTTTCTTTTCTTGATAAGAAGTTTCTGAAAACTCATGTTTGATGTCCCCACAAACTATTATCTTCTCAAAATCTTTTTTTTGGCTGATATCTTTCATCTCTTCTTTCATCTCGGAGAGCTGGAATTTCGGCATATATAGTCCAGAATCTGTCATTAGAGATTCTAATCCCAAGTGAAGGTCTGAGATGACCAGCGCCTCTATCTCTCCGAAATAGAGAGCTGGATAATTCTCGACTATTTCAAATTTTTCAAATATCATCATTCAACTCTCACCTTCTACCTTCTCCATCACCTTCTCATGGAGGTTCTGCAGCCGCTTTTTCTTATCTTCAAGTTTCAACACGTCTCCCCGACTCTGTATGACTAAATTATGCGCAAAAGGCGAGGGAACATCAGTTTCCACTACTTCATAACTCATCTCTTCTTTTCCCAACATCTCGATTATATTAGAAGCATTTTCGATATCCATATAATCTTCGATTATTTCCCGATAAGTCTCTTTAACTATCGGGAATTCTTCATCTATATCCTCACAGGCTGAAAGGAGAAAGTGAGATTTCATCTGCTGTTTCCCCACACTCATCTTTTTACCCTTGTAATTTCGCAGTATCATTAGAGCTCTCGCAGCGACGTGTCTGAATCTTCTCTTCATCAGCTCTGTCTTTCTTACTGCGCTTTTTAAAACTTCTCTCAGATCGGTCTCAATCGCTCTTTCGATCAATCTATTTACAGATATTTCCCTCCTTGGACAGATCAATACGAAGCCGTGATCATCGACAACTATCCCGACGTTTGAACCTAACATTTCTGAGGCGATATCCGCGAAGATACGACACAATGCATCGTTCACTTCTCTGCCGAAGATGGTGTGAAATATCAGGTTTATTTTTTCATTTTCGAAGTTCTTTTCGATCAAAAGATGTGAATCGGTCGGTACTCCACCTACATAATGGTATTGTTCTTCCAGATAAGAAACGATAGATGAGACCGTATTTTCGTCGAGATAATAGTTCTCTTTTATCCAATCGGAAGGATCATTGTCGTTCTTTATCTTCTCCAATACTTTTCTATCGAACTTTCCTATCTTCCTACCCAGATCGTAGGTGAGCGGTAACATCTCGGAAAACCAAGAAGGCACTGTAGGCGCTCTCTCAGGTCTAGAATCGACATAGACTTTCATCCCTCGGGTGTATCTGAATTCGTAGGTATCGCCCCCGTGGACGAAGATATCTCCTTTTGTAAGCCTATCCAAAAATTCCTCGTCAAGTGTCCCTACAAAGCGTCCGTTTCTCGTATGAACCCTGTATGCACTCTCATCGGGAATAGTACCTATATTGGTCATGTAGATGACCCTAGTCATCTTTCCTCTTCTTCCGAATACCCGAATCCCGTCTTCATCGGTATCTATCCATATCTTCCCGTAAACTTTCTGGTCTTCGAGAGAAGCGTACTCCCCTGCCACGTATTTCAGAGTCTTCTCGTAATCTTCCCTGTCCAGATCTCTAAAGTTGAAACTTTTCCTGATGATTTCGTAGGCTCTGTCGACTCTCCACTTCCTGTTGCAGCCCATCCCGACTATATGCTGAGACAAGACGTCCAAGCAATTTTCTGGTATCCTTACCCTGTCCAATTCCCCATTCTTTGCACATCTCATCATCTCAGTACATTCCAACGCGTCGCCTCTTTCCATGACTAGGACCCTACCCTTGGCATAATCACCAACATTATGGCCAGAACGTCCTATCCTCTGGATCGCTCTCGATACACCCTTAGGAGATGAAAGCTGAAGCACGAGATCGATATAACCTATATCTATACCGAGTTCGAGTGAAGTGGAGGTCACCACTACGCTCAGTTCTCCCGCCTTCAGAGACTCCTCTACATCGAGTCTCTTGTTTCGACTCATAGAAGAATGGTGGGCGCCGATATCGCCCTCATAGAAGGCAGGATCTTTGTTCTTCAGGTTATTGACCACTCTTTCCGTAGCACTTCGAGTATTCGTAAATATCAAAGTGGTGACGTGATTTTTAACCAGGGTGTCGATCTTATCGTACATCTTGTCGTTGACCACCTCACCGGAAGTGTGGATCAGATCATCAACTGGAGATAAAACCTTCAAATCCATGTCCTTAGATGAAGAAACCTGGACTATGTTGCACGGCCTAGGGTTTCCGTTCTCATATCCCACTAGAAATCTTGCTATCTCTTCGATAGGTGCCTGGGTGGCGGAAAGTCCGATCCTAGTCAACTCATGATCGCACATCTCCTGTAATCTTTCTAAAGAGAGTGAAAGGTGCGCCCCTCTTTTATTATCACATAGAGAATGTATCTCGTCTACTATCACGTAATTTATTTCTTTCAATTTTTCTTTGAACTTAGGAGCATTCAGTATTATGCCTAGGGTTTCCGGAGTGGTGACCAATATATGCGGAGTTTCCTTCAACATCTTCTGTCTCTCCTGTGAAGGTGTGTCTCCTGTCCTTACTGCACTTCTAACTTCCGGCATGTCTACGTTCATTTCTTCTGCCATCTCTTTTATCCCATCTAAAGGATCCTTAAGATTACGCTGTATATCGTTACCTAGTGCTCTCAGCGGAGAAACATAAAGGCAGTAGACCTTGTTCTCCAGTTTTCCTTTATCTCCTTTCAAAAACAGCTCGTTGAGTATCGATAGGAAGGCAGAAAGAGTCTTTCCGGAACCCGTAGGAGATGATACTAGGGAATTTTTGTTCTCATGGATAAGTTCAAAGGAATGTTTTTGAGGAGCAGTCAATCCATCGAACTTCTCATTGAACCACCTTTTTACGTAAGGTTCAAAATCTTCTGGTAATTTTTCAGAATATCCCGACTCGTCTACCCGTTTTACGGACATCATAAGAACGTAATACTACTACAATTTGAGTTTTGTCATCGGATACAAGAATTTTTGATCGGTGATTTTAGAGATATACTCAAAAAGAGGCAAATTTGGTTTATCTTTAACCAAAGAAAAAAGTTTTCGTGTCAATGAACTGCGAATTTGATATCTAGAAAAACGGAAATATCGATCTCTACATAGAGCGTTGAAGGCCATAAAATCTAGTTTTCCATCAGGCAAGGTACGAAATTCTAGTAAAATTTATAACATACGAAATAGAATTAAGTATTGGTAAGAATTGCATCCTAACATCGTGAAGATCTACATCGTAGCTGGAGTTATTATAGCCTCTATATGGATTATTTCCTTCACTAATCTCCTTCAACTGGGTATAGTGGGGTATTTCTTGCTGATCATCTTCACAGTTCTATTCGGAATATCTGTCTTCTCGAAAGGTCCCGGGCCTGGTCGATCAGGTGAAGATGAAAGCGCTGAATTCGAGCATTGGTGATTTAAAGGATCTCGTCTAGAGTTTCTAGAAAATGATCATTAGTTTCTCTGTCTCCAACTGTTATCCTGACGTGGTCCTCAAGTCTTGGTTCTTCAAAGGTTCTTATCCTGATACCCCGTTCGAGAAGCTCTTGATATAATTCAGAAGCTTCTATGAAAGCGGGTTTTTTGCAGAGCAAAAAGTTCGTATCTGAAGGCAAAGGATTGAAACTCCTATCGTCTAACTCATCAGAGAGTCTCTCTCTTTCTTCGATAGTCTTATTTATCGATTTTTCTACCTGAGATTTTTTTTCTAATGCAGACAGAGCGACCTCTGAAGACACACTATTGACATTATAAGGGAGCATATTTTCTAGATATTCTACACCCTTCTCCGCTGACATCAAAGCATATCCTACTCTAATCCCTGCAAGACCCCAGGCCTTCGAAAATGTCCTAACAATGATCAAATTATCGTATTCTTCAATGAGAGAGATGTGATCCCGTTCTGAATATTCTACATACGCCTCATCTATCACAGCGAGTTCAACATTCTCGAGTATAGTTATGATCTTTTTGCGCTTTACATGTAAACCGGATGGATTGTTAGGAGAACAAACAAGAACCGCTTCAACTTCGTTCAAATAATCGATCTTCGAAGGAAGAGTGAAATCCGGGTCTAATGGGATCTCAATAGCCTTTCTATCATTGCGTGAAGCGAAAAAGGAATACATCTCATAAGAAGGATGGAAGTAACCTAAGGTACTATCCTTGGGAACAAACGTTTTACAGATAGTATCGAGCACTGCATCAGACCCGTTATCTACCACGACCTGTTCGTGATTCAACCCATGAAAATCAGCGAGACATCTTTTCAATTCTGTTGAAGTGGGGGAGGGGTAATTTCTGAGAGAGAAATATAACTCATCTTTGATATCCTCGTAATACTCCTCAGGTAGCAAAAGGTTTTCATTTGAATCGAGTGGGACTTCGGAACCTTTCTCAGGATAGGATATGCCCATATAACTCACAGAATAGTATTGAAAAGCAGTTTTAATAAATTAACGTTCGAGAGTATAAGAGACAGATAAGGAAAGGTGTTTATCAGTGATAAGCTCTTGGTCTATCGCTTACATCTCTAGTTTCCTCACTTTCCTCCTTCTTCTTCTTGACCTTTTCGAACGCTTCTTCGAAGTGTTTCTGTTTTATAGTGCTCTTCTCTACGTCTTCTTCGTCTTCTCCTTTTCCACTTTGGACCACTTCTCGGATAGAAAGCATAACTGCTTCATTACATATGGAGGCTATATCAGCTCCGCTCATATCCTTCGTCTTCTTAGCCAATTCGTTGAAGTCGACTTCGCTGTCAATCGGTCTTTCCCTGGTGTGGATATCAAATATCTCTTTTCTAGTTTCTTCGTCCGGCAAATCTACACTGATATTTCTGTCAAATCTGCCTGGCCTCAACAGTGCTGGATCTATAAGTTCAGGCCTGTTCGTCGCGCCTATAACGATAACATCATGCAGTGCCTCGAGACCATCTAATTCAGTCAACAATTGAGATATAACTCTCTCTGAAACATTGGAATCGGAACTACTCCCTCTTTCGGGAGCTAATGCATCGATCTCATCGAAGAACACTATAGTCGGTGCAGCCTGTCTGGCTTTTCTAAAAGTTTCTCTAACAGCTTTCTCGCTTTCACCGACCCATTTAGAAAAAAATTCTGGTCCTTTTACGGATATGAAGTTAGCGTCGCTCTCGTTTGCGACCGCCTTTGCTATCAATGTCTTTCCGGTGCCAGGTGGACCTTTCAATAGGATACCTTTAGGAACCTCAGCTTCCATGTGATCAAATAGATCTTCGTACTGTAAGGGCCATTCTACTGCTTCTCTCAGTTCCTGTTTTGCTTCTTCCAGTCCGCCGACATCTTCCCAGGTAACATCTGGCGTCTCTATGACCACCTCTCTCATCGCCGAAGGTTCCATCTCTCTGAGAGCCTGATTTATATGCTTGTTTCTGACTTCTAGATCTTCTAACACCTCGGAAGGGATCTGTTCAGCCTCGAGATCTATATCGGGCAATACGTCTCTGAGTGCGTTCATAGCTGATTCCTTGGCAAGAGCCTCTATATCGGCACCTACAAAACCGTGGGTGTGAGAGGCTAAATCTTCTAGGTCGATGTCATCAGAAAGAGGCATGCCTCTAGTGTGTATTTCGAGGATCTCTTTTCTACCGTCTCTATCGGGCATGCCTATCTCAATCTCTCTATCAAACCTGCCAGGTCTCCGCAAAGCGGGATCTAAAGCATGAGCTCTGTTGGTCGCTCCTATAACTATCACTTTTCCCCTTGCTTGTAGACCATCCATCAAAGAAAGAAGCTGTGCAACGACTCTTCTTTCAGTCTCACCGGAGACTTCGTCCCTCTTCGGGGCGATTGAGTCTAACTCATCGATGAATATTATCGATGGTTGGTTTTCTTCCGCTTCTTCAAAGATCTCTCTTAATCGGCCTTCACTCTCGCCATAATATTTAGACATTATCTCAGGTCCACTTATAGTGAAAAAGTTCGCATCTGTCTCGCTCGCGACGGCTTTAGCCATCAAGGTTTTACCCGTACCTGGAGGGCCCTGAAGCAGCACTCCTTTAGGAGCTTCTACACCAACTTTGTCAAAAAGTTCTGGATGTCTCAAGGGGAGTTCTACCATTTCTCTGACCCTCTCGACTTCTTCGTTGAGACCTCCGATGTCTTCATAAGAGACCCTAGGTGCTCTAGTGACCTCTTCTTTACTGATAGGTTTTTCCGAGATAGTAACTGTAGTTGTTTCAGGTTTTATGATTACGGCCTTTTTAGAGGGTGAGAACGATTTTACGACTAACTCTATCTTGTTGCCCATTATATTGAGAGTTATAGTATCTCCTTTAGTGATAGGTCTGTCTCTCAAAGCCTGTTTTCTCAGATATTCTTCTCCACCCATCAATCTTACAGGTTGTGTAGGAGCAAAAGTGACCTTGTTAGCGGGTACCGTGTCCACTTTCTCGATACCCACTTTTTCATCTATTTTCACTTTTGCATTTCTTCTGGTAGGACCATCTATCCTGATAATTCCCGTATTTCTATCGCTCTCATCACCCGCCCAAACTTTCGCGGCGGTAATGTCGTCCCCATGGATAAGAATGATATCTCCGCTTTTGAGACCTAATTTTTCTTTGACCTCAGGATCGATTCTAGCCAACCCTCTTCCGACATCACTTGACTGTGCCTCTGCTACTTTCAGTACTTTTTCGTTCCCTTTCATGTTTTTTCACCTATAAACTATACAAAGTTATGTTGTTATATTCTTGTTGTAAAGATATGTTTAAGAGATATTTAAAGCTTTCGTATACCGCTGTCACTTTAAGCGGTCAGAATCAAAAAAACTATACTTCCATCTACCTATTATCCAATCAAATGGTTATCTCACTAACACATATTATTTCTTTCCTATCAGCCGTCCTTATAGGATTGATTACCGGCTTAGAGAGGACAAGTAGAGCATCGAAGGAAGATGAGATCAAAGGAGCTGGTATACGGACTTTTGCCCTGGTCTCAATGGTAGGTTTTTTAGTCACTTTTGTCTTTAAAAACGAAGTAGAATTATTGCTGATCACAGTTCTGATATTTTCTTTTCTTTTCATCTCTCTTCCGATCTTACGGAGGATAAAGGGTTCAACAGGATTGACAACTTCTAACGCGTTACTATTAGTTTTCTTAATCGGGATGATCTTTGGACTCGGTCGGCCTATATTAGGGGTTGTAAGTGGAATATCCTTATTGATCTTAACTTCATCAAAAAGTATACTCCATAATTTTGCCGATGTTTTATCAAAAAAGGATCTGATGAGCGCCGTTCGTTTTTTGATCGTTGCTATTATACTAGTACCGATCATATATGCGTTAGGTCCGATACATCCTCTTATAGGTCCAGGTAGAGTATTTGACCCACTCCAAGCTCTGATGATGGTACTCTTTGTTTCTAGCATATCTTTCCTGAGTTACGTCGTGATGAAGGTTCTAGGACCCGGGAAAGGATTACAAATATCCGGTTTTATAGGAGGTTTGGTGAGCTCTGCCGCAGCTACGGCTTCAATATCAGAAAAATGTGAAAATATCACAGGAGAATTGAATAGCCCTGGGGTCAGTATCCTCCTTGCCAACACATCCATGTTCATCAAAGATTATGTCATAATATTCACGGTGGCCGGTTATGTTTTGGCTAGAGACTTTTTCTTGCCGATAATTTTGTTATTGTTCGTGACGGGAACATTTATTTTGTTTTTCAGGAAAAAAAGAGATCTTATGAGCACTAACTCAGATTCTCTAGAGATAGATTTGGGCACTCCATTTGCATTGATGCCCGCAGTTAAATTTGCGATACTTTTCAGTCTAATTTGGGTTTCAAGTTATCTTTTACAGAACTACCTCGGTGGAACCGGAGTCTATATGGTATCTATCGGTGGCTTGATCTCGACTACGTCCGTTTCTGCTTCTATATCATCACTATATATTGCGGGTGAAATAGGAGCTTTGACAGCTTTATCAACGATGTTACTTGCCTTCGGACTCGGATCCATATCTAAGGTATTGATCGTCAGAGCATATAACAAACGACTAGCGGAGAAGGTCACCTTCCCGATGCTTGCTTTAGGCACCATATCATTTATATTAGTGCTCCTGTTAAATTAAACGTAAAACGGGAAAAGCTAATAAACATGAAAGACAAAGGAGTGTGTGGTTAGATGATAAGTACGGGCGTTCTCTATGCGCTGATCCTGATCTTTGGGTTCATAGGCATTATGGTTCTCTTAGATAAGTTTGACCTTTTAGAACCTCTAAGCATGGAGCTTTCTGGCCCCTTTTTGATGTGGAAGACTAAAAGAGGTAGAGATCTCATAGATAGGATAGCTGAAAAAAAGCGTTTTTGGGAGATTTACGGCAGTATCGGGATAGTCCTAGTTGCTATAGCGATGGTCATCATCTTCATCATGGTGGCTTTCAACGCTTATGTAGCAACACAAATTCCCGCCGAGCAGGCTCCTCAGGCCGACGAAATTCTCGTTATACCTGGTATAAATCCCTTCATACCTATAGGCTACGGTATTTTGAGCTTGGCCGTGGGGATAATAGTACATGAATTCTCACATGGAATACTTTCAAGAGTAGCGGATGTGGACATCAAGTCCCTTGGACTGATATTCATTGTAGTTCCTCTGGGCGCCTTTGTGGAACCTGATGAGGACCAGTTGGAAAAAACTGAAAGGATAAAAAGAGATAGGATGTACGCCGCTGGAGCGACTTCTAATATAATATTAGCTATAATTCTTGTCATTATATTCTCGACTATTTTTATGGGATCTGTCTCAACGAGAGAAGATGGACCGATGATAATGAACATCGCCAAGGGCTCGCCGGCAGATGAAGCAGGTATGAGTCTACATAAACAGATATGGAGTATTGAAGGTAATAGGACCAAAGATCAGGATGATCTAAACTCAATAAATATCCAACCCAATAAAACAGTGAAGGTAACCGTTTTGAAGGGTAAGGAATTCCACACTTATAATGTAACTGCCGGTCTCGTGATCACAGGTATTTTGAAAGACTATCCCGCCCACGATGCCGGACTTAAGAGCGGAGACATAATAAGCGAAGTGGACGGAGAACTTATTAAAAACAGTAATGATCTCAGTTCTTTACTAGCTAAAAAAGACGACGATGACGAATTGAATATCACGTATCACAGGAAAGAGGATGGAGAATACAGGGAACAGGATTCTGTCAACCTGACGTTAAAAAATGGAAGGATCGGTATCAATATGGGTTATCTCGGTGTTACTACTCAAGAGGGGGATTGGTTGATACAATTATTATCTAAGCCCCTGTCCGGTGCGGAGACAGGTACTGAGTTGCTCCAAAATGCCGCTAGCTACATAGCCATGCCATTATTTGGATTGTCTCCAGTACCCGAAGAGATCGTCGAACAGTACGAAGTAAACGGTCCTCTGTCTATCCTGCCTTCTAGTTCGTTTTGGACTATAGCAAATTCACTATACTGGATATTCTGGTTGAATATCCTTTTAGGTTTGTTCAACGCCCTGCCGGCCATCCCATTAGATGGTGGGCATCTCTTTAGAGATTGGATCAAGGGACTATCCGAAGGATTGGGTCTCAATGAAGAAATCGGAGAAAAAGTGTCCTCAGGGATGAGCTACGCTCTGGCTTTACTTGTCCTTTTCCTTCTGATGTGGTCCATGATAGGTCCTAGGATATGAACTCCGAAATTTTTTATGTTTAGCCTGAGTTGAGGTAAAACGCCATGTTATCTTACAAAGAAGTTCCAGTAATGGATAAAAATTCAGAATATAGAGGGGTTCCTCCCGAGGAACTGATGGAGAACGCTGGTAGAAGACTGGCAGAAGCTATCACGAAAAAATTTTCTGAAAGACCTGTCCTTTTCATCTGTGGAACCGGAAATAATGGAGGAGACGCTTATGTCGCTGCCCGATATTTGACGAAAGAATGGGACAAAACCAAGGTAAAGATCTATCTTGTGAGGGGTGAAGAAGATATAAGGAGTGATATAGCTAGAAAAAATTTCGAACAACTAGACTGCAAGATAAAAGACGAAATCATTTGGTCTGAGATCGGAAGAAAAACTATACTAGTAGATGCGCTGCTCGGCACGGGAGTGAAAGGAAAGATCAGACAACCATACAGAGGAATCATAGAAAACATCAATGAGGTGGAGAATCCAGTAATTTCTGTGGACGTACCTAGTGGTCTGGGATCAGATATGTCAGTACGTCCAGACTTGACTGTTACTTTTCAGGACAAAAAGGAAGGCATGTCCGTTGAAAATTCCGGAGAAATAGAGGTGGTAGATATAGGTGTCCCAAAGGAGGCGTTGACCCACACAGGGCCCGGAGAGATGTTACTGTATCCAAAATCAAAAGAGGACTCACACAAAGGAGAAAACGGTGAACTGTTGATAGTTGGAGGAGGGCCTTATACAGGAGCACCAACACTAGCCGCAATGGCTGCCTACCGCACAGGCGTCGATCTGGTTCATTTGATGGTTCCAGCATCGATCTCAGAGGTAGTATCTGGATACTCACCTAATTTTCTTGTTCATCCTCTTGAGGGAGAACATCTAGTGGAGAACCACATCGATAAGATCTTGAAACTATCTAGGGAATGCGATTCGATCATCATCGGACCTGGCCTAGGCGAAGATAAAAGAACTCTAGATACGGTTTCGAAGTTAGTCGGGGAATTAGATATTCCAATGCTGATAGATGCGGACGGATTGAAAGCGATCCGGGATGGAAAAACTGAGTTCTCCCCCAATGTCGTACTAACACCTCACAGGCAGGAATTCGAGATGTTAGCCGATGATAAAGAAAAAGATAGAGAACTGCAGAGAAGAGCGGATGACTTTGCGAAAAGAAATTCTGTAGTGCTTGTTGTGAAGGGGAAGGTGGACTACATAACAGATGGAGAAAGATATAGATGGAATGATTTCGGAAACGAGGGCATGACTGTAGGAGGAACGGGTGATACATTGTCAGGTGTTATAGGAGGACTGATGAGTAAAAGATTAGAACCTTTCAATTCTGCTAGGCTCGGAACATACATGACCTGTAGAGCCGGAGATATAGCTTTCGAAGAGTTGAGATGGGGGCTCACGCCTGTAGATATCACAAAGAGAATACCAAAAACTTTCAAGGACCAATAATTATTACTCATGAAGCGATCTAAACGATGCCCTGATGGCTAATTTTTTATACTCTCTTCTTCTATAACCAAATAAAAGTAAATAGGTGTGTATGATGACAGATATAAAGGCTCCTAGAGGATCAGAATTGACCTGTAAGGGTTGGAAACAAGAGGCGATGCTGAGACAGTTGAAAAATAATCTTGAGAACGCTGAAGACCCCGATAATCTGATAGTTTACGGAGGTTCCGGAAAAGCTGCGCGGAACTGGGAATGTTATGATCAAATAGTTGAAAGCTTGAAAGAGTTGGAGAACGACGAGACCTTGCTGGTCCAAAGTGGAAAGCCTGTCGGAGTCTTCAAGACATATGAAAGATCACCTCGGGTATTGATCGCCAACTCCAATCTGGTCCCAAAATGGTCAAATTGGGATAAATTCTACGAGCTTGAGGATCTAGGTCTTATGATGTACGGACAGATGACCGCCGGGAGCTGGTGTTATATAGGAACACAAGGTATTATCCAGGGAACCTATGAGACTTTCGCTGCTGCGGCCCGAAAACATTACGATGGGGATTTAGAAGGTAAATTTTGCCTGAGTGGGGGACTTGGTGGTATGGGTGGTGCCCAGCCCCTCGCGATAAAGATGAACGGCGGAGTTGCTCTAGTAGTAGAGATAAATCCTGAGCGTGCAAAAAAGAGGTTGGATGCCGGTTACTGCGATGTCGTCCTTGAAGATCTAGATGAAGCACTGGAAGTCTGCAAAAATGCCAAAGAAGAAGGAGAAGCTAAAGCTGTAGGTTTGATCGGAAACACAGCCGAAACCCATCCTGAGATATTTGATAGAGGCATAAAACTAGATATGGTCACCGATCAGACCAGCGCTCACGACGCTATGTCGTACTTCCCTAGAGGCATGACATTCCAAGAAGCTCTAGATCTTAAGGAATCCGATCCTGAAAAGTACAAGAAGAGAAGCATGAAGTCGATGAAACTGCACTGCAAAACTATGGTGAAGATGCAGAAAAAAGGTTCGATAGTTTTCGATTACGGCAACAATCTTAGAGGCCAGGCCTACGAGGCAGGCTTCGAAAACGCCTTCGAATATCCGGGTTTCGTCCCTGCTTACATTAGACCTATGTTCTGCGAGGGAAGAGGTCCCTTCAGGTGGATAGCTCTATCCGGCGATCCAGAGGATATATTGAAGACCGATGAAGTGGTGAAAGAACTGTTTCCAGATAACGAACAGTTGGTTAATTGGATCGACCTAGCAGAGGAAAACTTGCCTTGGGAAGGTTTGCCTGCAAGAGTTTGTTGGCTCGGTTACGGAGAAAGAGAGAGGTTTGCTAAGCGGATAAACGAGATGGTCAAGAGCGGAGAGTTAAAGGCGCCTATCTCTATAACAAGGGATCACCTTGATACGGGAAGTGTAGCAAGTCCGAATAGAGAGACCGAAAACATGAAAGACGGAAGTGATGCGGTTGCTGATTGGCCCTTGTTGAACGCTCTCCTGAACACGAGTGCAGGTGCTGACAGCATCTCAATACATAACGGCGGCGGTGTCGGTATAGGCCTCTCTACACATGCTGGTATGGTCGTTGTTGCGGACGGCACAAAAGAATCTAAAGAAAACATAAAGAGGGTCTTCAAAACAGACCCTGGGATAGGTATTGTGAGACATGCCGATGCGGGTTACGAAAAAGCTAAGAATTTTGCAAGTGAAAACCAGATCAAGATTCCGATGATGGAAAAAGACGAGTGAATATCCCAGAATCTAAAACTTTTCCTCCCTACAGGTTTTGAATTGGTATCCTCCGAAAAAGATTCAGTAGTGGTGATCAGATGAGGAAAGAAAAAGAAATAGAAGTCATCTCTTTCGACATGGACGGTACCTTGATACCAAAAGATTTTGCAGACGACTTTTGGTTAAAAAAGATTCCACATCTTTATTCTCAAAAGACTAGCCTGCCCAAAAAAGAAGCCCGAGAAAGATTTATTGAAGAGTATGATGAGATGGGCAGAGACGATATCAGATGGTACGAACCTGAATATTGGTTCTCGAAATACGAATTGGAACAGGAACCCAGGGAGGTTCTGGAAAAACTTAGGACAAAATATGAACTCTATGATGACGCAAAAGAGGTCATAAAGAAACTTCACGAGAAATACTCGTTGATAATAATTTCAAACGGGATCAAGATGTTCATAGAAGTGGGTCTCGGAGGATTCCAAACCTATTTTACGGCTCTCTACTCGTCAGTATCTGATTTTAGAATGAGTAAAAAAACGCCTTGCTTATATAGAGAAATTTGTAAGAAACTCGATGTAGAGCCCGAGAAAGTGATACACGTGGGAGATGATCGTGAGAACGATCATGTACCAGCTAAAAAGGCCGGGATGCGATCATACCTGGTGAGCCGAAATGAAAAAAACAATAATGAATTGAATGACCTTAGAGAATTGCTTGAAATATTGTAAGTGATTCATCAGATAATTCAGTTATCTATCAGCTCTATATCAGTCCCTTTCACGTGTGCATATTTTCCCTGATTGCCACCCCTGTAATTTGAAACTGAAAATATCGATAATAATTTTTTATCAAAATAATATTTGTAGCCGTTTTTTTGGACCTGGTGAGCCCTGATGATCATAGAAAGGTCATTTACTTTAAGAAAACTCTCGACGGCTTTTTCTCCGTAGCGTTTGTATCCTCCTCTCTGAAAATTGGGTTGAAATGTGTCTATCTCTTCGGTGGGATCGTTCCAGAATATCTCTTTATACCTCTCATCCCCATGGTTGAGATCCATTATTTCAAAATAGGACGTTATACCTTCAGGTATGCCTCCATGGACTGCAAAATATTCATTTCCAATCACCATAGCCACTGGAAATCTATCGTAGAGAGACACTATTTCTCTAAATAGTTTTTTTGAGAACCTCCTATTGACTACACTTTGGAAACCATAACCCCGGTTCATGCGTTCAGTTTCATGATTACCTCTCAGTAATATTACTTGACCGGGCTTTTCCATCTTCAAGGAGATCAAGTAGGCTAGATTTTCGAGTTGTTCGTCTCCCCGATCTATGTAATCGCCAAGATAAACTATAGGTAGATCCTTCTTGATGGCTTCTTCTGCCGGTTTTTTAGCAGCGTTCAGATGTCCGTGAGTATCTCCCACTATTAGGAACTCATCCCATCCCTTTTCAATCAGATTATCTCCCTCTAAATACTCTTTAGAATCGTATATGAAATCGAGATATTCGGCCTCTGAAACCGATCTGATACCTTTAGAGTGGATCTTCTCTGCGATATCCATCATTTTTAATCTAATTAGTTCTCTAATATTTGAATCACACGGTGGAGTCATAATTGAAATAAAATTCTATATATTAGTGAGAAAGAAAACAAGAAAGTTACGTCTACATATGGAAATGTGATAGGTGAAGATAGATTTTCAGTTTTGAATTATCTTCTCTCGAAAGACGTCTTTGATCTCTTCTATCTCCAGCCTGTGAACAGGGACTTTTTCTCCGTTCGCGAAGACCCAGTCCCAGTTCCAAGGGCTTATAGAATAATTCACTGCTTCTTCCCGTGTATCTATCTCATGGATTTTGAGTTCTATATCATCCGTATCTAGTTCTTTTACAGCTCTTTTGACCTTCTGCTGGTGGTGAATACTATAAGGACATCTGTGACTGAAGCCCACATCTACAGCCACTTTCCCTTGATCAGAAAGATCTCTAGATTCAAAATTCGGGCCTAAAAGCGAAGGCTTTTTAGATGGTCTGTCAAATGCTAGATACATGAGGGATAGATAATCCTGCTTTTCTATGACGTCAAAACCTAATTCCTTGAACATATCTACTGGAAAATGTACAGGATGGTCCCAGGCCAGTACAGCAAGGCCCTTAAATTCATGTTTAGTTTCTTTTATGAGGATATTTAGCATTTCATTTTCCTCTCTATGATGTTCCTCTTCATCCTCTTTATCTAATGTAGCCCAATGGAAACACATTATCACTGCGAAACTCGGTGCTTCGATAGGATAGGGGGCAGTCTCTGCCGGCATGTATTCAATGAAACCTCTTGGAGTTCCTTCATTGTAAAATATAAATCCTTCTAAACCAATTTCCACCATCATCTCTCTCCACGAGATAGTCCTAGACAGATCTCCAAGAAACTCTTTTTCCTGCACTTCTAATCCTCCTGGACAGCAGATTATATCTTCTATGTTTTTAGAGGATAAACGCTTCAACTCACCGTTCATGTTGTCTCTTGAGATAACTACAGATAAGTATAAAGATATTACTTAGGAAGAAAATATTTTCAGTCCGGATCTAACCTATTCTTAGCCTTTTCTATCACTATAGACTTTTTTTCTCTGTACTCTTCTTGAAGACTTTCACACTCTTCGAGCATCTCTTCTACGAACTTCTCGTCCTCTATATCGCCGAGATTGATTTTCACGTTGGCTGTACCGCCTAAGACACCAGAATATGCCATCTGGGCCGCTACGAGAGCATCACTTAAGGCTTCCTTTTTTCCATGTTCCGCAGCTTTCTCGGCAAGATCTATGACTTTTGCAGAGGTTTTCGCTGTCTCCATGGGTACCTCAACGGCATGTTTAAGACCTTCCTGCATCGCTTCTTTCCTCTTCTTGCGCTCTTTCTCTGTCGATTTAGGCATTTTTTTAGCTTCCATATACTTGTCGAAAGCGTTGGTGTCTTCATCCACAGCTCTTAAAAGATCATCTTTCAATTCCTGTGCCTCTTCCGCCATGGGCATCAATATCGGATCTACGTCAGCGGTGTTTCTTCCCCCAGTACTCAGGTTAGAGACCATCGAGGAAAGTGCAGCTCCTATCGAGCCAGATAAGGCGGCTATACTTCCACCGCCAGGTGTAGAAGAATCTCTAGAGACCTCATTGACAAAATCTTCGACATCCATATCAACAAGAGCGTCTTCCGGTTTCATCGGACCTCCAATCAACTTTTCATCAGGGTCGAATTCAGCAACATCTCTTAGACCAAGAGATTGAATAGCGGTCTCTATTATGTCTTCTTCAGGTATCCCTTTGGCTTGATTCATCTTATCAAGATAGTACTTCCCAGTTCTCAACAGTGCTTCGTAAGGTGCTAAACCTACGATTTCGCTACCTGTTACTCTCACGCCCATCTTTCTAGCCCGGTCTCTAGCAAATTCGTATACATCGTCCAGGCTAGTTTCTTTAAAATTAGTCAGATTGATAGAGACTTGAGCCCGTTCGTATTCATCTACATACCAACCTATCGATTTACAGTGGTCGAATTTTCCTCTCTGTTTGACCGCCTTCCCTTCTAAATCATCGACATCGTAATCGTACTCCTTTTCTAGGAACTCCTGCAGGTCATAGCCGTGTTCATCTGCGGTATGATCCTTCACCTCTTGGAAAGAATCACCTACAAACTCACATTCACCACAGGGGAACTCATTCTCTCCATATCGGACTATTTTACCTTTCCAGTAGTGCTGATCAGGACTGTTCTCTCTCTTGGCTCTCCCCCTTCTCCTCATCTCTAACGCTATGTCCCAGGCGATCTTTTTGTTCTTAGTATTGAGATTTATGTTGTAAGCTATCAGGAATTCTCTAGCGCCGATGACCGTAGCGCCGGTCCTTTTGACTCTATCGTTCCACTCCGCGGGTCCGTAATCTGGCTCCCACTCCGGATCGACCAGCTTCTCATCGAGACCTTCGTACTGACCGCTTCTTATGGATGCGAGATTTTCTCTTTTTGGTTCAGACGCGGCTTCCTCGTAAAGGTAAACAGGTATGTCCAATTCTTCACCCACTCTTTCTCCTAATTCCTTAGCTATTTGGACGCAGTCGGCCATAGTAGTTCCTTTGACTGGAACGAACGGGCAGACATCGGTCGCTCCCATTCTAGGATGGCTTCCCTCGTGTTGGCTCATATCAATAAGTTCTGAGGCCTTTTTGATAGCATTGAACGCCCCTTCTTTGACTCCATCCGGCGGTCCGACAAATGTTACCACTGTCCTATTAGTGTCCTCTCCCATATCTACATCTTTGACCTCTACTTTATCTACTGCCTTGATCTCATCAGTTATTTCATCTATCACGCTTTCGTCCCGCCCTTCTGAGAAATTAGGTACGCATTCTACAAGCTTCATATTATCTACCAATCTCTATATCGAGAAATATATGGGAGATAAAAAGATTTGGGAGGGTGTTTTAATTTTTATAACTTTATAGGGGATCAGCATCCGCTGGATCCATCGGATAAATCACCGTATTAGGTCCTTCTCTTAAGAAAATATTCTCTTGTTCTGGCATAACAAAAAAACCGTAAACCTTAGTTATAGGTATAGGGGAAAAATAGCTGTAAGTTATGACCACATTGTGTTCAAACGTTCCGCCAATTCCTCCTTTTCCTCCAATAACGCCTGATGATCTTTCCAAATAGTAAACCCCTAATCTGCCCGGCAGTCTGGTTATTTCATCAAAGTCTATCTCATCTTTAATACCCTCTACAACCCAATCATGCCAATAGTATTTCTCGTCCTCCATTTCTTTAATGACAGCGTCAGTATCAGAGGAAGGACCTATCTGATGTTCCACTGGTTTATCTATATAACTTCCTGACCCTTGAGGAACACGATGTCTGTCCATCAGTCCATCACTGAGGGTAGAAGATGAATAATGTGCAAGAGGCATAAACAGCAATATTAACAAAATCAGAGTCACTTGAAAAATTTTAATATCTTTTTTCTTGCTTTTCAAGACTTTTGATGACTCATATTCCCGCCCTTTACTGAAGTCGCTAGTTCCCCTCATTATTGATTTCTTTTTCCAAATAAGTAAAACTGGTATCATGAATACTAGCGGCAATGTGTAGTAGGTAATATATAACAAATACATTGTGACTTCCGACATAATCTATCGATCGATAATTACTTCCAGGGGAAATAATAAAAGTTTTGATAGAAGATAATTCGATCCTAAAGTTTATCTTTTGGTTATCTGATTATCTCTAACTAGTGTGAACCAATTCGATTTCTAACAAACTTCTCAGCCGAAATAGTAGAACTTCCAAAGATATATAAAGAAAACTATCAATGGATATGGCAATCAAAAAGAGGATAACAATGAGATATAAAATAGTTGCTTTCACCCTTTGTCTACTCCTGCTCCTCAGCGGACTGTTAGTTGTGGCACAGGGACTAGAAAGGGACGATAGAGAAAAAGTAGTGACTGAAGATAAAATTGATGAGGATCGGAGTGTCAAAGAGAACGTTGAAGAGACAATACCCGAAAGAGAACTTATACATGATTCCTATGAACCCAACTTTGAAGATGTGTCTATAGATGAAAGATGGGGACGCACAAATGAGCGAGTCAACTTAGAAGGGGAAATCGAAAACAAACAAGCACATCAACCATATAACCATTTCCACAGTGAATCAACACTAACAGGGGAAATCTCACGAGAGGATCAAAATAGTGTCCCATGGAATGATCCAAATCTAGCAGAGGATTATGAGGAGAGAGAGCCTATCCGGATCAACAATAACACTGACTTTGCCGATAAAGCTTCGGAAGAAAATTGGTCGGGTAATGGAACATTGGAAGATCCGTATATAATCGAGGAATATGAGATAGATGGAAGTGGTCCCGGTTACTCAATATACATCGGAAATGTAACTGATCACTTTGAAGTGAGTGAATGCCATCTACACAATACTAGCGGCGGACAAGGAGAATACTCCATGAACAGTGGTGTTCATCTTTTTAACACCTCTAACGGTCATATTAGTGACAACTTTCTATCGAACAATACCTTCATGGGTATCCATCTCGAGCACTCTCATAATAATACTATATCTAACAATACTGCATATTCAAACGAGGGCCATCAAATCCTCCTTGAGGATTCAGATGAAAATAAGGTCATAAACAATGATATCTATGGGGAGAACCTATCTTTGAACCGGTCTAGTTCTCACGAAGACATAGAATACTCTAAAGACAGCGTTTTGGTTCAAGTAGAATCACCCGATAAAGATATGATAAGGAGTATGGGTCAGGAGAGAGCGCTGAAACTCCAAACGGATCATATAGCGGATGCCGTCAAGGGAAGCACCTCGCGCACATATCCTGCATTCGATATGGCTGAAATCAGCCTCAATGACGGTATGGATGTGAAGAGTGCAGTGGAATTCTTGACTAGCAGGGATGAAGTGATCACTGCTGAGCCAAATTATCTGATGGATTTCCAGAAAACACCGAACGACCCCGGATATGATTCACTCTGGGGTATGCCGATGATCGATACGCCTAGTGCATGGGATATAACCACAGGTAGTGAAGAGGTCGTGGTTGCTGTGATAGATACGGGTATAGACTACAATCATCCTGACCTGAAAGACAATATGTGGACTAGTGAGGAAGGATACCACGGTTACAATGCTGTTAACGATTCTTATGATCCGATGGATGACTTAGGTCACGGAACTCACGTAGCTGGAACGATCGGCGCTGTCGGCGACAACGGCCTCGGCGTTGTGGGAGTGAACTGGAACGTAAGTCTGATGGGAGTGAAAATAGGAGATGCTGGGGGACTTACTATCGGAAATGCGATAGCCGGTCTTGAATACGTTTTAGAAAAGAAAAAGGAAGGCGAGAATATCGTTGCAACTTCCAACAGCTGGGGTGGTGGAGTAGAAAGTGAACTACTGTATGAAGCGATCGAACAACATCAGAAAGAAGATATTTCATTTGTAGCCGCTGCGGGAAATGCTGGAACAGATACTGATCAGAACCCATTCTATCCGGCGAACTATGATCTGACAAATATTATCTCCGTCGCAGCAACTGACCAAAACGATGAACTAGCATATTTCTCAAATTACGGAAGGCGGAGTGTACACGTAGGCGCACCAGGAGTTGATATAAACAGCACTATACCGGGTGGCGAGTATGTTCATGCAAGAGGTACCTCGATGGCTGCCCCTCACGTATCTGGATTGGTAGCTCTATTGGCCTCGCATAATTCCTCTTACGATCATAACCAGCTTAAGAACGCGATATTATCATCGGCTGATCAGCCTGAAGATCTTCAGAATCGAACCTTGACTGATGGACGGATCAATGCGTATCAAGCTTTAGAGCTCTCGCCAGATCCGGACAATATAAGATTTTGGGTTCATCGACCGACCTTAGAGGCTGAATGGAGAGAAGAAACACCCATATCTATCTCTTTAAACGACGGTGTGAATCCTATCATTGAAGCAAATGTGACCGTTGATTTCAGCACAAGAGACGACACCGTCTATCTCGAAGACGACGGCTCTCAAGGCGACCAAATTGACGACGGTTATTATACTGGTAAATGGGTACCTCAAAATTTAGGAGAAATCGATCTGACCATCACTGCTGTTTTGGACGGAGAGTGGGAACTTACCAAGAATATAACAACAGAGGTGCAAGGAGACTCTGGAATCGCACTTGTAGATTCAAAAAGTAACAGTTTGAGCAATAATGAAATAAATGATAACTACTATGGTATCTCTCTTTACTCCTCTGAATCCAATGAATTTATGAACAGTACTGTTTTGAATAACACCCACACAGGTGTTCGACTTTATAAGTCAAGAGATAACGAGATGATAGATCATACAATTTCAAACAATCGAAATGGTATTTTATTAGAGGAGTCTGATGGCAACTCAGTATCTTACGCTAACATCTCAGACAATTCTATAGGCGTCATACTACAATTCTCTGACAACAATACTTTCTCAAACAACAATCTATCTAACAACAATGCCGGTTTGATCATCGAAAACTCTATAGAGAATCAAGTTATCGAGAACGAAATCTCTAATCAACGATTCTACAATTTGGTTCTCTTTCAATCTACCAGCAATAGAATAGTTAACAATAACCTATCTAACCAATTTTTCGGTCTTCTCATCCAGAACTCTAATGAAAATCGCGTAAAAGAGAACAAGATCTCCAATAACCTATATGGTATGGCTCTCTTTCAATCGGACAATAACAGAGTTTTGAAAAACAATGTATCTAACAATGATCTCGGGATATTCCATCTAGAAGCCAGTTATAACAAACTCGAAGAGAACAACATATCGAACAATATGATCGGGATATATATCGGAAACTCCAAAAATGTAGAGTTAGTCGGCAATATCATGATTGATGGGAGTATCTACATGGAGGGAACTTCCTTGGAACATTGGACCACCCACTCGATCGATACATCAAATACAGTGAATGGTGATCCAGTTTACTACTGGAAGAACGAAAGTGGGGGTACAGTTCCCCAAAATGCTGGACAGATTATATTGGCTAACTGCGACGAAGTGGAAGTGAAGGAGCAGGAAATCAGCGGTGGTAGCGTTGGGATTCTATTGGGCTTTTCTTCTAATAACAAACTTATGGAAAACAGCGTTACAAACTCAAATTGGGAAGGTATCACCCTCTTCGAATCAGATGGTAATTTACTGGAGAACAACCTCGCATCTGAAAACGAATTCCCAGGTGTCTTCATGTTCCAATCTGATGATAACATACTCGCTAATAACACCGCATCCGATAATAACTACGGGATCATAACCTTTGGGTCCAGAAACAATACATTCAATCAAAATACCGTGAGCTCTAATCAGAGGGAGGGAATCACTCTTTCCGAATCAGATGAAAATGTATTAAAAAGTAACGCTGCTTCTGAAAATGGATACCCTGGTTTCTATCTTTATGAATCTAATAGTAATAAATTTACTAACAATACCGGATCGAACAATGATTATGGAGTACTGATATACCGATCTGATAATAATGAATTTATCAATAATACAGTAAGTTCTAACAATGTAGAGGGTATCACTATTCGGGAATCAAATGGAAACATATTGAAGAATAATATCGCATCTGAAAATGAGTACCCCGGTATCTTTCTACTTAATTCTGATGACAACAACTTCATAAAAAATACTGTGGGACAGAATGATTTCGGTTTCTATTTGGGTCTCTCTAATAACAATACTTTCACGAAGAATACAATTCTAGATAACGGTGAGGTAGGTATTTATATCGAGGATTCAAGAGAAAATTTGATCTTTCGGAACAAAATCATAGAAAATGAGAACCAGGCATGGGACAATGGAGATAATGAGTGGGATGCAGGTGACCCTGCGAAAGGAGGAGAAGGTGGAAATTACTGGTCGGACTATGACGGTAAAGATAGAGGCGATGGGGTCGGAGACAAACCTTACAATATCGAAGGCGATGAAAACAGGGATAATTACCCATGGATGAATCAAGAGATGATGAAACAATATGAACTTACAATCAACTTAGAGGGTGAAGGAATAGTAGAAGTCGATGGAGAAAAATTGGATTCAGAAAAAGGGTATACATATAAGGAAGGTACTGAAGTCGAGCTTGAAGCAACCGGGGATAAAGGATGGAAATTTGAAGAATGGACAGGAGACTACGAAAGTATTGAAGAAAACATAACTATTACAATAGAGGATGATGTGGAATTAACGGCGAACTTTCAAGAAGAAGATAAAGATATACTTGATCGTATAAGAAACATAATAGATCTACCTGATTTACCAAACAGACCAGACGGGAGAGAGATACCCGGATTCTCTTTTTTCCTACTAATACTTGGAGCAGTCTTA